>DASQQH010000622.1:0-2834 GCA_035643555.1 Acidimicrobiales bacterium
GGGGGGCGGGAGGACCGCCGCCGGAGCTGGCATGGCGGTTCGCAACCCGGCGGGCCGTGAGTTCCGGGGAGCCTGATGCGGTGGCCCGCCCGCTCACCGAGCCAACCCCGGGCCCCGCGACAACGAAGCAGTCGAGTCGAGGCGAGTCGATGGGACTCGAAGGTGGCGTCCCAAAGCTGGTGGAAACGGCTCCGGACGCAGGCTCCGTTGTGATGCTACGCGGCGGGGGTGACGGCTTCGGTGACCACCTCCTCTGTGGCCGGTGGGTGGAGGAGCTGGCGGCGCAGATCCTGGAGGTGGCGGATGGCGGCCGGGGTCATGGTGAGGCCCCGCCAGCCCCGGCTGGCCCGGTCGAGGACGGCCCACACCAGCGACAGGCAGGAGACCTCGCCCGGGAGGCGGCCGATGACCTTGACCCGGCGCCTGGACTCCCCGAAGGTGCGCTCCAAGAGGTTGGAATGGCGGATGCGGGACCAGTGCTCGGCCGGGAACCGCAGGTGCACGGTGAGGGAAGCGAGGTCCTCGGTCACACAGGCGACCGCTCCCGGGTAGGTCTTGCCCCACTTGGTGGCGAAGGCCTCCGCGTGGGCCCGGGCGACACCGACGGCCTCCTCGCCCGGGGCGGCGTCGCCGACCTCGAAGATGGCCCAGTAGTCGGCCTTTACCTCCTCCTGGTCGGGCGCGGACACCTTGGACAAGATGTTCCGGGCTCGGTGTATGAGGCATCGTTGGCGCAGACTTGCGGGGAAGGCCCGATCGAAGCCCCCGGTGAGGCCCGGGGCGCCGTCGGTGATGCCGAGCAGGGGGGCCTTGAGGCCCCGTTCCTTGAGGTCGGCAAGGAAGTCGTCCCAGGCGTCGGTGGACTCGGCTGCGGCGCCGGCCAGGGCGATGAAGACGGGCTTGCCCAGGGTGTCGATGCCCCAGGCCACGAGCACGGGCTCGGCCCGGGCACCCTGGTGCATCCTGAAGTGGGAGGCATCCAGGTACAGATAGTCCAGGACCACCCCCGAGAGGTCCCTCTTGGACCAGGTGGCGAACTCCTCTCGGATGCGCTGGCAGATCCGGCTCACCGTGGAGCGGGACAGGGCGGCCTCTGGGCCCAGGACCTCGGCCAGGGCGGCCTCGATGTCCCGGTCCGACAGGCCCCGGACCCATCCGGAGATGACCAGGGCCTCCAAGGCGTTGGTCCTGGTCACCCCGGTCCCGAACAGCCGGGAGCAGAAGGCCTCGTCGGTGTCCCGAAGCTTCGGCCGGGACACCTCGACGGGGCCCATGGTGGTCTTGACCGTCGTCGGGGGCTGCCAGCCGTTGCGGTGCCCTGGGCGGTCGCCCTCGCCTCGGCGCTCGTAGCGGGTGCGCCCGAGGAACTCCTCCACCTCGCCCTCGATGGCGGCCTGGAACATGAGACGCACGCTCAGGCGGGCCACCTCCTCGAGGGTCGAGGCGAGGTCGCGATCGGAGGCAAAGAGCTCGTCCATCTGGGCGCGGAGGCGCTCGGTAGGTGATACTC
This sequence comes from Acidimicrobiales bacterium, assembly GCA_035643555.1. Taxonomy (GTDB): domain Bacteria; phylum Actinomycetota; class Acidimicrobiia; order Acidimicrobiales; family JAJPHD01; genus DASQQH01. The sequence goes on from DASQQH010000622.1 coordinate 1,511, forward strand.
GTGGTGCCACGGGTGTAGGTCCTCTCTATGAAGAGGGGCCGGTTGTCAAAGGGGTGGAAGGTGTCCGCCAGGCGCTGTCCCGCACGTGGGGAGCCGGGGTCAAGGGTCGGCCGCAGGCCGAGCGAGGACACGTAGCGAGCGCCAGCGAGCGGAGGGGCCGCAGCGGACCCTTGAGGCCGGCGGGGCCGAACGTCGTCGCCAGCCATCATGGGCTTCGTGCCGCAGTCTCGCTGCGGCACCTCGTCGCCTTCTGCCTCCCGGTCATGGGTGGAGCGGTGCTCATCTCTCTATCGCCAGCTCTGAGGCGTGGACTATGCCGATGGGAGGTTCGCTCCGGTAGCTCATCTCCTTCCAGGGCTGTCAAAGCAGCCAGGACCTACCGTGGAGCCTGCCGAAGCGAAAACCCGACGACCATGGTCATGCGGCTTTGGATGTGGGAAACCCGGCGGGGGCGAAGACCTCGCCGTTGGTGAGCATGTGCCAGATGGCCTCGGCCAGTCTGCGGGCCAGGTCGACCCGGGCGACCTTCTTGCCGCGCTGGCGGCCGAGACGCTTGGCGGTGCGGCGGTAGCGCTCGGCGTAGACCGGATGTTGGGCTGCCTTGGTAGTGGCCTCGATGAGCGCCCAGCGCAGATATTTGGGTCCAGTCTTGGCCAGACTGCCCCGATGGTCGGATTGGCCGGACTGATACACGCGGGGGCACAGGCCGGTGTAGCCACACAGCTTGGCCGGAGTGGCAAAGCGAGAGATGTCGCCGATCTCGGCCGCGATGGTGTACGCCAAGATCCACGAGATCCCCGGCGCCGTGCGCAGCAGCCCCACGTAGGGGTGATTGACACCCTGGGCCTTGAGCTCGCGCTCGAGGGTGTCGATCTCCGAATCGAGGGTGTCGATCAGGCGCACGGCCGCCTCCACGTCGCTGCGCCACGGCTCGGGGAACTGCAAGCGATCCAAGAGATGTCGGCCCGTCACGCCGAAGAGATCGGCGACGGGGCAGGGGTGGCCGAAGGCCACCAACGCGGCGTGGATCCGGTTCTTCAACGCTGTGCGATGCCGGACCAGGTGCAGCCTCCACCGGGCCAGCTCACGGGCGCTGCGGGTAGCGGGATCTGGCAGCCAGATCGACGGGACCAGGTCACGACGGGACAGCTCCGCCAGCACCCATGCGTCGATCCGGTCTTCTCCGAACTGAGGGATGCCCGCGCGGAGTGGCTGGGGCGGCGCGTCAGTCCGCGGGGCGTCCAGGACCGACGGTCGTCGTCGTTCGGGCCGCCGCTTCGGAGAAGGTCGGCATGGCGAGGTTGACCGGGCTGGAGCGCCGCTC
>DASQQH010000623.1:0-9239 GCA_035643555.1 Acidimicrobiales bacterium
AACGGGGGGCTCAACTGCTCGGTCCTCGACGGCTGGTGGGACGAGATGTGGACCGGAGACAACGGTTGGGCCATCTCCTCCGCCGAGGACGCCCCCGACCAGGACCACCGGGACGCGGTGGAGGCGGCCAGGCTGTTCGACCTCCTCGAGCAGCAGGTGGTCCCCCTGTTCTACGACCGCCCCGACGGGGCCCTGCCCACCGGATGGCTCCGGCGCATCAAGGCCTCCCTGCAGACCCTCGGCCCCCAGGTGGTGGCGTCCCGGATGGTTCGCCAGTACACCGAGGCCATCTACGAGCCGGCCGCCCGGCGGGCGGCGTCGCTGCGGGTCGACGACTACCGGGGGGCCCGGGACCTTGCCGCCTGGAAGGCCCGGGTCCGCGACGCCTGGTCCCGGGTGGCGGTGGAGGCGGTGGAGGCAGAGGCCTCATCGGCCGAGCTCGGGGCGAAGCGACGGGTGGAGGCCGTTGTCCGCCTCGGGGACCTCGACCCCTCGGACGTCGCGGTCCAGCTCCTGCACGGGCCGGTGGGCGACGGTGGCGAGCTCGCCCGGGCCGGCGTGGTCGACATGGCTCCGGCGGGGACCACCGACGGCCCGGGGGGGGAGGAGGACGGGCGCTGGCGCTACGCCGGCTCCTTCGCCTGCACCCAGGCCGGGCGCCACGGCTTCACCGTGCGGATCCTGCCCAGCCACGAGGGACTGGCCGCCCCCACCGACCTCGGGCTCGTCGCCTGGGCCTGAGGGCGCGTCAGCGCCCGACGAAGTCGGCCTTGCCCGGTCCCCGCTCGAGGAACGACCGGATCCCGATACTGGCGTCCTCGGTGCCGAAGGCCTCGGCGAACAGCCGGCGCTCGAGGCCCAACCCGTCCTGCAGGGCACCGGTCAGCCCCTCGTCCACGGCCCGCTTGGCCAGCCCCTGGGCCAGGGTCGCTCCCCCCGCCAGCTGGGCGGCCCATGCCCGGGCCGTGGCCAGCACCTCGGCGTCGGGGACCACCCGGTCCACCAGGCCCATCCCCAGGGCCTCCTCGGCGTCCACCTGGCGGCCCGACAGGATCAGGTCCTTGGCCCGGGCGGGCCCCACCAGGCGGGGCAGGCGCTGGGTCCCCCCACCCCCGGGGATGATCCCGAGCAGCACCTCGGGCTGGCCCAGCTTGGCCCCCTGGCCCGCGACCCGGAGGTCGCACGCCAGGGCCAGCTCGCAGCCTCCCCCCAGGGCGTAGCCGTTGACGGCGGCGATCACCGCCCGGGGGAAGTCGGCCACGGCGTCGAGGGCCTGGTGGAACCGGCGGGCGGTCGCCGCTGGGTCAGGCTGGTCCACGAACTCGCCGATGTCGGCCCCGGCCGCGAAGATCCGCTCCCCGCCCCAGACCACGACGGCGCCGGGGGGGTCCTCGGCCAGGGTCCCCATGGCGGACTCGAGCTGGCCCAGCAGCTCGGCCGACAAGGCGTTCATCTTGGGGCGGTCCAGCCGGACCAGGGCCACCCCGTGCTCATCGCGCTCCACGGACACGTTGGCGTCGGACATGCCAGGCAACCTATCCGCTCGGGCCGAGCCCTCGGGTGGGCCCGAGCGGGCCACCTTGCCGTGGCGCTCCGCCCCGGGCCACCCTCAGCCCTCGAGGTGCTCCAGCACGGCCTCGGCGGCCTGGTAGGGGTCGAGCCGCCGCTTGACGAGCTCCTCGCGCACCGCCTCCAGCTCCGGCTCCGCCAGGACCCGGTGCACCCGCTGCTCCAGGCGCCTGGCAACGATCTGCTGCAGCTCCGCCTCGAGGTGGGCCTGGCGGTTGGCGGCCAGCCGGCCCTCCTGCTCCAGGAAGGCCCGGTGCCGGGTCACCGCCTCCCAGACCTCGGGGATCCCCTGACCGGCGGTGGCCACCGCCTCCACGACCGGGGGGCGCCAGTCCCGCGGCGGCGACATGTCCAGCATCCCCTGGAGGTCCCGGCGCAGCTCACGGGTGCCCGGCCGGTCGGCCTTGTTGATCACGAACAGGTCCGCGACCTCGAGCAGCCCGGCCTTGTTGGCCTGGACGCTGTCGCCGCTGCCGGGGGTCACCACCACCAGCGTGGTGTCCGCCGCGGTGGCCACGTCCACCTCCACCTGCCCCACCCCGACGGTCTCCACCAGCACGACGTCGATCCCGGCGGCGTCGAGGACCCGCACCGCCTCGGGGACGGCGAGCGCCAGCCCCCCCAGGTGGCCGCGGGTGGCCATGGAGCGGATGAACACCCCGTGGTCGAGCGCGTGGTCCTGCATGCGGATCCGGTCGCCCAGCAGGGCGCCACCGGAGAACGGTGAGGAGGGGTCCACCGCCAGGACCCCGACCTGCAGGCCGGACGCTCGGAGGTGGGCGATCATCTGGCTGGTGAGGGTGGACTTGCCCCCTCCCGGCGAGCCGGTGACCCCGACGGTGTAGGCGTGGCCGCCCAGCGGGAAGGTCAGGCGCCCGACCTCCCTGGCGGTCGCACCGCCCCGCTCGATCAGGGAGACCAGCCGGGCGAGGGCGGCGCGCTCGCCCTCGCCGGCCCGGGTCACCAGGGCCTGGGTGTCGGCGGCGGCCATCAGGCGGCCCCCACCGCCGGCCGGGGACCGTGGATCGACACCCTCACGGGACCCGGGACACGTCGGCGCCGAGACCGGCCAGCTTGCCCCGGAGGTCCTCGTAGCCCCGGTCCACGTGGTGACCACCGTCGACCACCACCGTGCTGCCCTCGGCGGCCAGGCCGGCGATCACCAGGGCCGCCCCGGCCCTGATGTCCGACGCCCGCACCTCGGCCCCCTGGAGGCGAGGAACCCCCCGGACCAGCGCGTGGTGGCCCTCGGTCCGGACGTCCGCGCCCATCCGACGCAGCTCGTCCAGATAGCGGAACCGACCGCTGTAGAGGTTCTCGGTGACGATGCCGGCCCCCTCCGCCACGGTGAGCATGGTGACCAGCAGCGGCTTGTAGTCGGTGGCCACCCCGGGATAGGGGAGGGTGGACACGTCGGCGGCCCGGAGCCGGGGCGGCGCCACCGCCCTGATGCCACCGGGGACCGCCGAGAGCTCCAGGCCGACCTCCTCGAGCTTGGCCAGCAGCATGTTCATGTGCTCGGGGCGAGCCCCCTCGACGACGACGTCTCCCCCGGCCATACCCACTGCGGCGAGGAATGTCGCCGCCTCCACCCGGTCCGGGATCACGTGGTGCTCGGCGGGACGCAGCCGGTCGGTCCCCTCGATCTCGATGCGCGAGGTCCCCGCCCCGTGGACCTGGGCCCCCATGCGGTTGAGGAAGCAGGCCAGGTCCGACACCTCGGGCTCACGGGCGGCGTTCTCGATGACCGTGGTCCCCTTGGCCAAACAGGCCGCCATGAGCAGGTTGTCGGTGGTGGTGTGGCTGGGGTACTCGAGGACGAGGTGGGTCCCGAGCAGGTGGCCGGCGCGCCCCTCCAGCCGGTCCTCGGTCAGCTCGAAGGTGGTCCCCATGGACTCCAGACCGTGGAGGTGGTAGTCGACGGGCCTGCTCCCGAAGTCGTCCCCGCCGGGCATGGAGAGCCGGGCCCAGCCGTGCTTGGCGAGCAGGGGGCCCAGCACCACGATCGACGCCCGCATCCGTTTCACCAGCTCAAAGGGGGCCTCGGGCGTCAGGTCCGGGGGCACGTCCACCACCAGGTCGTGGTCCCCGTCCCAGGCGACCCCCACCCCCAGGGCGCCGATGAGCTCGCTCATGATGTCCACGTCGACGATCCGGGGAACGTTGCGGAGGTGGTGGCGGCCCTCCGCCAGCAGGCAGGCGGCCATGAGCTTGAGGACCGAGTTCTTGGCACCCGAGACCCGCACCGTCCCCGCCAACGGCGGTCCGGGGCGGATGAGGAAGCGATCTGATCCTGCCTGGTGGTCCATGGCCGACCAGTATTGCCGTCCCAGGACCCGCTCTGCGGCACGCACGGGGTGTCGGCCACTGTCAATCGGGGTTTCAGGTGTCGCTGGCGGGGCTCCGGGGAGCGAGGGGTTTTCCCGTGCCGTCCAGGGCGGACGGCACGGGTTCGGTATGGTCGGGGTGTGAACACCGAGCCTGAGGCACCAGACCGAAACCTGGCCCTCGAGCTCGTCCGGGTCACCGAGGCCGCGGCGCTGGCCGGGTCACGATGGCTGGGTCGCGGCGACAAGGCCCGAGCGGACGGGGCGGCGGTCGACGCCATGCGGCTGATCCTGTCCACCGTCTCCATGGACGGGGTCGTGGTCATCGGCGAGGGGGAGAAGGACGAGGCCCCCATGCTGTTCAACGGCGAGCGGATCGGGGACGGCAGGGCGCCCCACACCGACATCGCCGTCGACCCGATCGAGGGAACGACCCTCATCGCCTTGGGCCAGGGCGGGGCCCTGGCCTGCATCGCCGTGAGCGAGCGGGGCACCATGTTCGACCCCGGGCCCTGCGTCTACATGGAGAAGCTGGCCGTGGGACCCGAGGCGGCCGGCCACGTGGACGTCACCCGATCGGCGACCGAGAACCTCTCCTCGGTGGCCAGGGCCAAGGGATCGACGGTGAGCGACCTCACCGCGGTGGTCCTCAACCGCTCCCGCCACGACGATCTCATCGCCGAGATCCGGGCGGCCGGCGCCCGCATCCGCCTCATCGAGCACGGTGACGTGGCGGCGGCCATCTCCACGGCCTGGCCCGAGTCGGGGGTCGACGTCCTCTTCGGCGTCGGCGGCACCCCCGAAGGGGTGCTGGCCGCGGCGGCCCTCAAGTGCATGGGGGGCGAGATCCAGGGGCGGCTGTGGCCGAGGAACGACGAGGAGCGACGGGCGGCCGTGGAGGGCGGCTACGACCCCGGCGCGGTGCTCCGCACCAGCGATCTCGTGAGCGGCGACAACTGCTTCTTCGCCGCCACGGGCATCACCGACGGCGAGCTGCTCCGGGGGGTACGGTTCCACGCCGCCGGGGCATCAACCTCCTCCCTGGTCATGCGGTCCAAGACCGGCACCGTCCGCAGCGTCGGGGCCACCCACCGGCTCTCCAAGCTGAAGGAGGTCGGGCTGGTCAGGGAACGCTGAGCCCCCGGGCCCGCCACGTGCCGGTCACGACCGGCGGTCCGGCGACAGGGAGACCGGTGCCTGCTCGGGGATCGCCACCGGCCCACAGCACCCGCAGCCCCCGCCGTCGCCGGACCAGGTCTGGACCCCCTGGCGCACCGCCACCAGGGCGATGCCGAGGGCGACGACCCCGTCCAGCCACCACCACCCGAGGGCGGCGTCGGCGAGCAGCCCGAGGAGCACGGCGCCGGCCTGGGCGGCGCACACCAGGTTCTGGGCGCCCTCACCGCCGACCGTGGCCGATCCCAGGGCCCGTCCGAGGCGCCGCTTGGCGATCCCCAGCGAGGGCTCGAAGACCATCGTGAAGGCGGTGAGGGCCATGCCCACCAGGCTCGACGCCGGATGCTCGCCACGGGCGAGGGCGAGCCCGGCCTCCACGCCCAGATAGGGGCCGAGGACCAGGAAGGAGACCGCCACCACCTGCCGGCCGCGTCGCTCCGACCCCGGTGAGAGCCGCCGGGACCCGGCCAGCCGCCACAGCACGACGATGCTGGCGCCGGACTCGATCCCGGCGTCGAGGCCGAAGCCAAGCAGGGAGATCGAGCCCGCCACCAGGGCCGCAGCGATCGCCACCCCTCCCTCCACCCCCATCCAGGCCAGGCTGAGCCACGAGAGGAGCCGGGCACGGTCCGCCGCCCGGTGCCAGGCGGCGCTCCCGGGCACGAGGGACCCACCACAGGCCTCCACCGCCTCCCTGGTGGTCCACACCGGGGCCCGCCACCGACAGGAGGGACGCGCCCCACGCCGCTCCCCGGGAGGGCCCGGTGCCAGGACGGGGAGCCCGGGAGGTCCCGTCGGGGCGGGCACCGGCGCAGCTGTGCCGCCGAAAGCATGGCCCGACCACCGTACCGGCGATCCTCGCCGGGCACCGGCACCGCCTCCTCACCCGGTGCCCAGACGGCGCTCCATGACCAGGACGTCCTGGGTCCCCCGCCACCCCGGGAGCCGGGCGGTCACCGTCAGCCCACGGTGGCGGCAGAAGGCCTCGCCCGCCCCCCCGGCGGCCACCACTACCCGCAGCCGCCCACAGCCCCGTTCGATGCCCAGGTCGGCCACCGCCCGGAGCAGCTGGGAACCAATCCCCTGGCCGCGGGCGGCGGGGTCGACGATCAGCCCGGCGACCTGCACCACGGCGCCGACCTCCGGGGAGGGCGGGGCGGGCTCCGGGACGTCGTCCCCCCGGGCGGCACCCACGATGGCCCCCTCGGCCACCCCCACGACCCGGTCCTCACGACGGGCGGTGACCGCCACGGGCTGGTCAGGCCGCCACCCCGGCCCCTGACAGGCCCGGTTGTGGGCCTCCCAGGCTGCGGCCGACCATGCCGCCGCCTCGGGGTCCAGCGGGGCGCCCGCCACCAGCTCCAGGGGCAGCCCCCCTCGGCCCACCACCGCCGGGCCCCCCAGGGGGATCTCGGCGATCGGGGTCCAGGAGCGGTCGGGGCGTTCCTCGAGCAGGTGCAGGGCCTCGATCGCCACCGTGGCCCGGTAGGCGCCCAGGCCGGCCACCAGCCCCGGGATCCGGGCGGGATCCGCCCCGTCGCAGACGGTCACATGGGGGACGAAGGCCCGGGTGGCCGAGCGCTGCAGCGGGGGTGCCGAGGCCGCCTCCCAGAGCGCGCCCACCTGGTCCACCCCGGACCCGGAGACCGCCAGGTACAGCACCGGGGTCTCGGGCCAGAAGGTGGCCACCGGTCCGAGGTCCAGGCGCAGGGGTCCGGCCCGGGAGGCCACCGAGCGCAACAGGGTCAGGGCGGCCGGCAGCGCGTCCTCGGCCACGTTGACCGGCGGCACGAGGGTGAGATGCGGGGGAACCCGTCCCAGCGCCTGGTCCCCCAGGGCACGCCGCAGACCGTCCACCTCCGCCCCCACCGGCGGCGGGATCACCAGGACGACACCCAACCTACGGCGGGACACGGCACCCTCCGGCCTGAACGGCCCCCCGGTCAGCCCACCGCCGCCGCGCCCTGCTAGGGCGAGGCCCCGGCAAGCTCGAGGCGGACCTGGGCCCGGGCGATCGCGGGCTCGTCACCCTCGGCCTCGGCGGTGGCCAGGGCGTGGCGAGCCCGGTCCACATCGATCTGGTCCGGCGCCTCCCCCACCCCCGCGAGGAGCACCAACCGGCCCTCGACCACCTCGACGAAGCCGCCGTGGACCGCCACGGCGTCGAGCGTCCCGTCGCTGCGGTGGACCTGGACCAGACAGGTACGCACGGCCCCGATGTAGGGGACATGGCCGGCCAGGAAGGCAATGTCGCCCTCGGCCGAGCGCAGGCTCACCATCTCGGCCTGGCCCTCCACCAGGGTCCGTTCTGGGGTGACCACCTCCAGGGCGAAGTCGGCCACGGCTACTCCGAGGACTCCCGGGCCATCCCCTTGGCCTTCTCCCTGGCCTGCTCGGCCCCGCCCACGTTGAGGAAGGCCTGCTCGGGCAGGTCGTCCAGATCGCCGTTGACCAGGGCCTCGAAGCTCTCGACCGTCTCCGACACCGGGACGTAGATCCCCTTCAGGCCGGTGAAGACCTCGGCCACGAAGAACGGCTGGGAGAAGAACCGCTGGATCTTGCGCGCCCGGGCCACGGTGATCCGGTCCTCCTCGGACAGCTCGTCGATCCCCAGGATGGCGATGATGTCCTGGAGGTCCTGGAACCGCTGCAGGGTCTCCTGGACCCGCTGGGCCACCTGGTAGTGACGGTCGCCCACCACCTCCGGGGCCAGGATGGTGCTGGTCGAGGAGAGGGGGTCGACGGCGGGGTAGATGCCCTGGGAGGAGATCTGGCGGGACAGCTCGGTGGTGGCGTCGAGGTGGGTGAAGGTGGTGAAGGGCGCCGGATCGGTGTAGTCGTCCGCGGGCACGTACACGGCCTGCAGCGAGGTGATCGACTGGCCCCGGGTGGAGGTGATCCGCTCCTGGAGCTCCCCCATCTCGTCGGCGAGCGTCGGCTGGTACCCCACCGCGGAGGGCATGCGCCCGAGCAGGGTGGACACCTCCTGGCCGGCCTGGACGAACCGGAAGATGTTGTCGATGAACAGCAGGACGTCCTGGTGCTTCACGTCCCGGAAGTACTCGGCCATGGTGAGCGCCGACAGGGCCACCCGCAGGCGGACCCCCGGTGGCTCGTCCATCTGCCCGTAGACGAGGGCGGCCTTCTCGATGACCCCGGACTCCTGCATCTCCAACCACAGGTCGGTCCCCTCGCGGGTGCGCTCCCCCACCCCACCGAAGACCGAGACTCCGCCGTGCTGCTGGGCGACCCGGTGGATCATCTCCTGGATGATCACGGTCTTGCCCACCCCGGCGCCGCCGAAGAGGCCGATCTTGCCGCCGTCCACGTAGGGCTCCAGCAGGTCGATGACCTTGATGCCGGTCTCGAACATCTGGGCCCGGGGCTCGAGCGCCTCGAAGGGCGGCGACTCCCGGTGGATGTCCCAGCGGTCGTCGGGCTCGCCGATCTCCTGGGTGTCGAGGGGGCGCCCCACGACGTTGAACACGTGCCCGAGGACGGCGTCGCCGACGGGGACCGAGATGCCACGCCCGGTGTTGCGGACCGCCATGCCCCGGGTCATGCCGTCGGTCGGGCGGAGGGAGACGCAGCGGACCCGGCCCTCGCCGATCTGCTGGGCCACCTCCGCGGTGATGACCTCCTCGCGCCCCTCGAGCTCCACGTCGAGCTCCACGGCCGTGTTGATCTCGGGCAGGTGCTCCGGGGGGAACTCGGCGTCGAACACCGGGCCACCGATGGCCACGACCCGGCCATCGGGCTGGGGCCGGGCCTGGGCCTCCTCAGTGGTGGGTGCAGCGGTAGTCATCGGGGAAATCGCTCCTCGGGTTGGTACGGGGCACGCTGATGGCCGGGGACCCTGGTCCGGCGCGGCCCACCCGGTCGCTCACGCCGCATCGCTGCCCTCCCCGGCGGTCTCGGCGGTGTCCGCCTGACGCAGGGCCTCGGCCCCGCCGACGATGTCCATGATCTCGGTGGTGATCGACTCCTGGCGGGCCCGGTTCATGACCCGGCGCAGGGTGGTGATGAGGTCGTCCGCGTTGTCGGTGGCCGCCTTCATGGCCCGCTGCCGGGCGGCGTACTCGGAGGCCGAGGCCTCCAGCAGGGCGAGGAAGAGCCGGGACTGGATCAACAAGGGGATCAGGACGTCGAGCAGCTGCTCCCGCTCCG
>DASQQH010000624.1:0-2601 GCA_035643555.1 Acidimicrobiales bacterium
GTCGTGCTGGGTGGTTCGCTGATCGCCGGAGGACGGTCCAACGTGCCGGGCGTGTGGGCGGCGGCCCTGTTGCTCACCCTGCTGATCACACTGGTGAACGTGGCGCACCTCGGGGCCGGGATGCAGGACGTCGTCGAGGGGGCCATCATCGTGGCTGTCCTGTCCATCGGCGGTAGTGGAAGGCGGCGATCATGACCGACGCGCACGACCCTCACGGGACCACTGGCAACGCCACGGGGCTGGCGGGCCCAGCCCACCACCTCGGCCCCTTCGAGGCGGTCCGGGCGCTGCGCTACGAGGCGCCCCTTCCCCGGGTCGTCCCGGTGCGCCAGCACCTCGACGCCCCCACCGAGGCCGATCCGGCGGGGGCGACCCACGCTGCCCTGGGGCCGCTGCGGGCCAGGGTGGCCCCGGGCATGACCGTGGCGGTCACCGCGGGCAGCCGGGGCATCGCCGACCTGGTCCCCGTGCTCCGGGCGGCCGGGGAGGTCCTGGCGGAGGCGGGGGCCGAGGCCTTCGTGGTGCCGGCGATGGGCTCCCACGGGCGGGCGACGGCCGAGGGCCAGGTGCAGCTGCTGGCCGAGCTGGGGGTCACCGAGGCGAGCGTGGGCATGCCGATCCGGGCGACGATGGAGACGGTGTCCCTGGGGCGTCTCCCGGGGGGGCCGGAGGTCCACCTGGGGAGCCACGCCGCTGGCGCCGACGGGATCCTGCTCGTCAACCGGGTGAAGCCCCACACCGACTTCCACGGGGCGGTGGAGAGCGGGCTGGCCAAGATCGCCGCCATCGGGCTGGGCAAGCAGCGGGGGGCGGAGGCCATCCACGCCCACGGCGCCCCCAACCTGGCCCGGTGGGTCCCCGAGGCGGCCGCACGGGTGGTGGCCACCGGCAAGGTGCTGGGCGGGCTGGCGGTGGTGGAGAACGCGGCCCACGCCACCGCCCGGGTGGCACTGGTCGAGGCCGACCAGGTGGGGGGGGCGGGCGAGGCCAAGCTGCTGGCGGAGGCCAGGGACCTCATGGGGCGGCTCCCCTTCGACGACCTCGACGTGGTCGTGGTGAACGAGATGGGCAAGGACAAGTCGGGGTCGGGCATGGACACCAACGTCCTGGGCCGGATGATGATCCGGGGGAGCGAGGAGTTCGACCGTCCCCGGATCGCCAACGTCGTGGTCCTTGACCTGACCGAGGCCTCCGAGGGCAACGCCGTGGGCCTCGGCCTCGCCGATTTCGTTCCCTTCCGGGTGCTGGAGAAGCTGGACCTGCGGGCCATGTACGTGAACTCGATGACCGCCGGCATCGGGGGCGTCCAGCGGGGCCAGATCCCCATCGCCCTGCCCACCGACCGGGATGCCGTGGCCGCGGCGGTGCTGAGCTGCGGGCGGGCAGTGCCCGGGCAGGTGCGCCTGCTCCGGATGCCCGACACCCTGGACACCGCCACCCTGGCGGTGTCGGAGTCCCTCCTGGCCGAGGTGGAGGCGAACGACGCGCTGGAGGTGGTGGGGCCCCCGACCCCCCTCGACTTCGATGACCGGGGGTGCCTGCAGGCCATGGAGGTCGTTCCTGCGACAGGGATGGTGGACCGATGAGCTACGACCGGGCCAGGGAGTTCCTGTCCTCGCTGGGGCTGCCCGGCGCCGACCCGGGTGAGCTGCCCGACTCGCCGCACCGGTTCCCCGACGGGGCCCAGTACCGGATCGAGATCCCCTCGGTGGAGGGCCCCGAGGCCATGGCCGCGGTCCTGGACGAGGCGGCGGGACGGGGGGTGCGGGTCCACCGCGTCAGCCAGGGCAGCGGGGTGATGCTCCAGACCGACGAGGAGCTGGCCGCCATGGCCAAGCAGGGGACCGACAAGGACGTCGAGGTGGTGCTGTGGAGCGGCCTCCGGGCCGGGTGGGGGACCGGCGCCCAGCCCCGGGCCCCCTCGGGGGCCCTGGCGGGGGCCGCCCAGGCGGGCACGGCGACGGTGGTGGCCGGGGTGGACGAGGCCCTGCGGGCGGTCGAGGCGGGGATCGACGGGGTGCTGGTGGCCGACCTGGGCCTGCTGGCGGTGCTGGGCGAGCTGCGCCGGCGGGGGGATCTGCCCGCCGACTTCGTGCTCAAGGTCTCGGTCTCCCTGCCGGTGGCCAACCCGGCCACGGCCCGGACCCTGGTCGACCTGGGCGCCACCACCCTGAACCTGCCCGTCGATCTGCCCCTCGCCGTCATCGCCGGCATCCGGGCCGCCGTGGCGGTGCCCCTCGACCTGTACGTGGAGGGTCCCGACGACTTCGGCGCCCCCCTGCGGTACCACGAGCTCCCGGACCTTGTCCGGGTGGCCGCCCCGGTACACCTCAAGTTCACCGCCCGGAACGCCCCGGGCATCTACCCCGCCGGCGCCCACCTGCGGGAGGCGGTGCTCGCCACCGCCCGGGAACGGGTGCGCCGGGCGGCCATCGGCCGACACACCCTGGTCCGCCACGCCCCCCGGGCCACCGCCTCGCCGTGAGCACCCGGGCGGGGCCCCGAGGGCCAGGCGAGGAGGAGGACAGACCATGAGCGAGGAGGACCCCGGCGCAACGGTGACCCCCGTGGCGCCCAGGCGCAGCGCCGCCTGGTTCGGCA
>DASQQH010000625.1:0-2326 GCA_035643555.1 Acidimicrobiales bacterium
GCCCCCGGGCACTGGACCCTCAACTACTCGGGCATTGCCTACTCCGACAACGGGGGCCAGACCTGGGTAAAGGACATGGCCGCCACCTGGCCCGGGGACTCCAACTTCGGCCAGGTGGCCGTCGTCCACCACACCGAGGGCGGGGTCCCCTACCTCTACGTCTACGGGATCCCCGGCGGGCGCTACGGCTCCCTCCACCTGGCCCGGGTGCCCGAGGCCCAGGTCCTCAACACCGCCGCCTACCAGTACTGGACCGGCAGCTCCTGGGTCACCGGCAACCCCCAGGCGGCGACCAGCATCGTCCCCGCCCCGGTGGGCGAGCTGTCGGTGCAGTGGAACTCCTACTACCAGAAGTGGCTGATGATGTACCTGGTCGACTCGACCGGCCAGGTGGTGCTGCGCATGGCCGACGCCCCCACCGGCCCCTGGGGCCCGGCCCAGGAGGTGGTGAGCGGGGCCCAGTACCCCCAGCTGTACGCGCCCTACCTCACCCCCATGTGGGAGAACGGCCCCGACCTCTGGTTCACCATGTCCCTCTACGGCCCCTACCACGTGGTGCTGATGCACACCTCCCTGCTGCCCGCGGCCACCGGGGCGAAGCCCACCCTGGCCGCCCCGGCCACCCCGGGGGCGACCACCCCCAGGGCCACCTACCCCTTCGCCCACGGCCGGGGGTCGAGGCCGGCCCGGCCCCACTGACCGGAGCGGACGGCCGAGCGGGGCCCGGGTCCGCTCAGCCGTCCTCGTCCTCGCCCAGGGTGGCCAGGTCCACATCGGGGTCGGTGAGCCGGGCGGCCTCGACCGGCCGGGCCGAGCCGACCACGGCGTCGAAGCCCTCCGCCCCGTCCCCGCCGTTGGCGTTCATGGCCGCCAGCACCCGGCCGGCGTCGTCCAGCCAGAAGGCGGCGAAGGCGCGCCTGCCGAGATCCCCCCGGACCACCACCTGGTCCCAGCGCGGGGCCCACCCCGCGTACTCCATGCTGAGGTCGTACTGGTCGGACCAGAAGTCCGGGATCCGGTCGTAGGAGGTGGCCTCGCCCAGCATCGCCGAGGCGGCGGCCCGACCCTGGTAGCGGGCGGCCGACCAGTGCTCGAGGCGGATCCGCGTCCCGTAGACGGGGTGGTAGGCGCTGGCCACGTCCCCCGCCGCGTAGACCCCGGGCGCGCTGGTCGCCAGGCGCTCGTCCACGGCCACGCCGTTGTCGAGGGCCAGCCCCGCCGCCTCGGCGAGGTCGACCCGGGGCTCGGCCCCCACCCCCACCAGGACCAGGTCCGCGTCGAGGACGGTCCCGTCGCCCAGGGCGACGGCCTCCACCGCCGAGGTCCCCCGCAGGGCCACAACCTCGGCGCCCAGGTGGAGGTCCACCCCGTGGTCGGCGTGGAGGTCGCGGTACACCGCCCCCACCTCCGGCCCCAGGGTCCGCTCGAAGGGGACCTGTCCCCGGTGCACCAGGGCCACGTCCTGGCCCAGCGTCCGGGCCGAGGCGGCCACCTCCGTGCCGATCCAACCGGCGCCGATCACCACCACCTTCGTCGCCTGCTCGAGGGCCCCGCGCAGCTGGTCGGCCTGGGCGACGTCCCGGAGGTAGTGCACCCCGGCCAGGTCCACCCCCGGGATCGGCAGCCGCCGGGGGGCGGCCCCGGTGGTCAGCAACAGCCGGTCCCAGCCCAGGGCCTCGCCCGAGCGGAGGGTCACCTGGGCCCGGTCGATGTCGATGGCCTCCACGGGGTCCAGGGTGCGCAGCTCGATGTCGTGGCCCTCGTAGAACCCCTCCTTGTGCACCGCCGCCTGGTCGAAGGTGGCCTCCCCCCGCAGGTACTCCTTGGACAACGGCGGCCGCTCGTAGGGGCGGGTCGGCTCCTCCCCCACCAGCACCACCTGCCCCTCGAACCCCCGGCGGCGCAGGGCCTGGGCCGCCTGTGCGCCGGCCAGGCCGGCCCCCACGATGACGAACCTCTGGCGCTGTCCCGTCACGGTGTCTCCTCTCGCCGCTGGCTGGCGTCTGCCCCGGCGCCCACCGGTGCATGGTCGACGGCAGGTCGCCCGCTCCTACCCCCGAGGGGTCTCGAGCCCCGACAGCAGCCGGGGCAGGCCGCTGAAGAAGGCGGACCGGGCCAGGACCTGGTCGTAGCCGGCGTCGCGGGCCGCCCGCAGCAGCTCGCGGTCCACGTGGCTGCCGAACCCCACGGTGCGAACCCCCTCCAGGCCGTCGGGCACCGCCAGGGCCCCGGGCGCCGACAGGTCCACCACGACGACGTCGGCACCGCTCGCCTCGGCCGCCACCTCGCCTGGGTCCCTCGTCCTGACCACCTCCACCGCCGCCGC
>DASQQH010000626.1:0-2177 GCA_035643555.1 Acidimicrobiales bacterium
GAGGACCGGGAGCGCAGGGTCTTGTTCCGCCGATTCAGGTGGTGCATCGACCATCGCTCCCCAACGCTACTGGCGCGGTGGCCGCATCGACAATACCCATTTCCGTGTGAATGGAACCAGGCACCGCCGTCCGGTCCCGCCGCCGGGGGAACCGGGGGCCGGCCGGTGGCTCCCCGATAGGCTGGAGCCAGACGTCGACCGGGGCCGGACGGGCCTCGGGCGACCGCACCGGCAACGGTCATGGGAGGTGGCACCGGTGGCCGATTCGACGACCGAGACCGCGGCGACCACGGAGACACCGGGGATCAGCGACGAGGAGCGTGCCGACCGCCGCCACGACCTCGACGCCCTGTTGGACATGATGCGCCCCGCCGTGCAGGCCGACGGGGGCGACCTGGTGCTGACGAGGGCCGACGTCGACACCGGGGTGATCGAGGTCATGCTCCAGGGCTCGTGCAGCTCCTGCGCCATCAGCGCCACCACCCTCCAGGCCGGGGTGGAGCGGATCCTGCGGGACCGCCTGCCCTGGGTGCAGGAGGTGCAAGGCGGGGTGGACGAGTCCATCGACTGGGAGGAGAGCGCCAGCCTGGGCAAGGGCGGCTACGTGCCCCGCCGGTAGGGGTGGTCGGATCGGGACCACCGGGGCGACCAGGAGCGGGCCGGGGCCCGTCCCGGGCGGGTGCCCGCGGTGGGGTCGGGGGGCGCCGGGCGTGGGTGGGGCTGTCCCGACGGGGCAGGCGGGCTCAGCGGTTCCCACCACCGGCGACCCCGGCGGCCTCGAGGGCGCCGTCGATCCGGCCCGGCACCTCCGGCCAGCCCGCGCCCATGCCGTTGTAGGCCTGGCGCCCGATCGGCGAGTCGAGGTCGAACCCGTCCTGCTCCAGGAACACACGGGTGCCCGTCCCGTCGGGCACGAGGCGCCAGGTGATGGTGGTGTCGAGGGTCCCCCCGGCGAAGGTGTAGGCGAGCAGCCTGCCGGGGTCGACGGCGACGACCTCACAGGGCTTCGGGCCCCAGGGGCCCATGTCCATCGTGGAGCGGTGGCCGACGACCGGGCGGACGTCGCCCGGCGCCCACCACCGCGCCACCAGGTCGGGGTCGGTGAGGGCCCGCCAGACCGCGGCGGGCGCCTGGGCCACGACGTGGTCGCAGCGGAGGGTGTGGGTCTCGGTCATCGGTTGGCTCCTCCCTCCTCCTCGTCGAGGACCGACGCCATGGCCCCCAGGCGGTCCCGCCAGTAGCGCTCGAAGGGGTGCAGCCACGCCTCCACCTCGGCGAGGGGCGACGGCTCGAGGTGGTAGAAGCGGCGCTGGCCTCTCGGCTCCTCACGCACGAGCCGGGCCTTGCGCAGCACCTTGAGATGCTCTGACACCCCGGGCCGGCTCAGCTCGAACATGGCGGCGAGGTCGTTGACCGCACGGGGGCCCTCCCGCAGCGAGGCCAGGATGTGGCGTCGGACCGGGTTGGCCAGGGCGCTGAACACGTCGGGCACCGCCGGAGGATGTGTCGGATATTTCTGAGGTGTCAGGTTCTTCCGACGCGCCAGCCACGGGCACGGTGGGCGTCGTCGCCCAGCGCCGCGCTGCCAGGGGCCCCCGGGGTCGGACCGGGCCTCCCCCCGTGTCGGCGCCACCATGAGGCGTCCCCGTCGGGGTGTCCCCGAGTGGGTCGGGCACCGGGTGGGGGCTGGTCGTGGCGGATCTGGCCGATCCCGGCCCCGCCCGCTCTCGGCGCCGGTGGCACCCGGCCGGTGTGCACGCTCGGGCGAGGGGGGAGACGATAGGGGGGTGCGGATCGTGTCGTTGCTGCCGTCGGCCACCGAGATCGTCTACGCCCTCGGGCTGGGCGGGGCGCTGGTCGGGGTGACCGACGAGTGCGACTTCCCGCCCGAGGCACGCGACGTCCCGGCCGTCTCCCACGCGCGGCTCGCCACCTCGGCCGGGGACGGCGGCGACGGCCAGGGGCGACCTGGGGCGGGGGACTCGCCGGTGCTGGCCCCCGGTGAGGTCGATCGGGCGGTGCGCGATTCCCTGGACCGGGGCGAGCCGCTGTACCGCCTGGACGCCGACCGGATCCGCGCCCTGCAGCCGGACCTGATCCTGGCCCAGGACCTGTGTCGGGTGTGCGCCGTCCCCTCGGGGATGGTCGAGGAGGCGCTGGACCGCATCGGGTGCCGG
>DASQQH010000627.1:0-7140 GCA_035643555.1 Acidimicrobiales bacterium
TGGCGCACCGGCACCATCCGGTGGAGGGGGTCCAGTTCCACCCCGAGTCGGTCCTGACCGCTGCGGGTCCCAGGCTCCTGGGCCGGTTCCTGGACCAGGCCGGCGCCTTCCAGGGGCGGACATCGGTGTCCGGGTAGGGGGCCCCGGCCTCAGCCTCCCGGGAAGGGGAAGGGGTTGCTCGTGGTGGTCGTCTGGTGGCCCCTTCCGTGGCCGGGGCCTCCGGGGTTGTTGCCCTGGTTGCCCTGGTACTGACCGACGGTGAGGGTCACCGTGGCGCCCTGGGGCTGCTGGGACCCACCGGGGGGCGCCTCGGCCAGCACGACGTTGTTCTGGGTCGGGTCGCCGGTGGGCTGGTTGTTGACCGTGACGGTGAACCCGGCCCCCTTGAGGGTCGCCTGGGCCTGGCTGAGCTGTTCGCCGGTGACGTCGGGCACGGCCTGGGTGGGGGGCCCGCTGGACAGGACGAGGTTCACGGTGGCCCCGGGGTAGGTCTGGGTGCCGGCCGGCGGGCTGGTGCTGACGACGTGGTCCTTGGGGACCGAGGCCGAGGCCTGTGACGTGGTCGTGCCAAGGGTCAGGTTGTGCACGCCCAGGGCGTTGGCCGCCACGCTGGCGCTGTCCCCGGTGACGTCGGGCACCGTGACCGTCGCGGGCCCGGAGGAGACCGTCAGGGTGACGGTCGACCCCCGGGGTTGGGTGCCTCCGGAGGGGCTCTGGGCCACCACCGTCCCCGCTGGCTCGAGTGCCGGACGGGTGGTCTTGGTGACCGTGAAGCCCGCCGCCTGCAGGGCGCGGGCGGCCTGGGTGTAGGAGGTTCCCACCTCGTTGGGCACCCCCACCTGGGGCCTGCCGGTGGTCACGTCCAGGGTGACCGCGCTCCCCTTTGCCGCGGCGGCCCCGGCGGCGGGCGACTGGCCGAAGACGGTGCCCGGGACGCCGCCATGGGCGGCCCGGTGGATCGTCCCCACCCGCAGCCCGTCGCCGGCCAGGACGGCCTCGGCCTGGGGGAGGGTCTTGCCGGTCACCCCGGGCATGGTGATCCGGCTGGCACCGATGTAGCCCAGGCTGGAGAGGATGTAGTAGACGACCACACCGAGGGCGGCGAGGAGCACCAGCAGGAGGGCGACGTACCGGCCGGTGTGGGAGGGGGGTGGCTCCTCCTCGCCCGGCGGGGGCGGCGTGGCGGGGTAGGACGCGGTCCTCGGGCCGTCGGTCACCCGGGTGGGAGGAGCGGCCACCGCCGTCTGGACCGCCGTGGGCACCCCGGCCGCCGCCAGCGCCGTCGGCGCCGGGGCGGCGACGGCGCGGCCCTGGCGGAAGGCCATCAGGTCGCCCCGGAACTCGTTGGCGTCGTGGTACCGCTCGTTCGGGTCCTTGGCCATGGCGTGGAGGATCACCGCCTCCAGCGGGGCGGGGACGTCGGGGTTGAGCTCCCTCGGGGGGAGGGGTTCCTCCTGGACGTGCTTGTACGCGATGGACAGCGGGTTCTCCCCGGTGAACGGCGGGTACCCGGTCACGCACTCGTAGAGCACGACCCCGAGGGAGTAGACGTCGCTGCGGGCGTCCACCCCCTTGCCCTGGGCCTGTTCGGGGGAGAAGTAGGTGGCCGTGCCCATCACGGCGCCGGTCTGGGTCAGGCTCTCCTCGGTGTTGGCCGCCCGGGCGATCCCGAAGTCGGCGACCTTCACCGTCCCGTCGTGGCCGATCAGGACGTTGCCGGGCTTCACGTCCCGGTGGACGACCCCGTGGCGGTGGGCGTAGGCGAGGGCGGCGGCCACCTCGGTCCCGATGGCCGTGGCCCGGTCCGGGGCCAGTGCGCCCTCGTCCCGCAGCACCGTGGCCAGTGGCGGCCCGTCCACGTACTCCATCACGATGAAGTAGGACTGCTGTGACTGGCCCCAATCGAAGATGGGGACGATGTTGGGATGGCTCAGGTTGGCGGCGGCCTGGGCCTCCCGGCGGAAGCGGGCGACGAAGGACCGGTCCACCGACAGTTCGGGGAACAGAACCTTGAGCGCGACCGGTCGATCCAGGAGCAGGTCCCGGGCGAGGTACACCTCCGCCATCCCGCCGCGGGCCACATGACGACTCAGTTCGTAGCGCCCGTTATAGACGGACGGCGTCTCGGTGGCCACGAGTCCCAGAGCTTAGGCCAGTCCCGTGGACATGCCGACACTCGGGCCCGGGGGGGCGGCGGACGGGGGGCAGGAGGGTGTCATGGGGCGTGCAGGGCGGCTGCCATCACGGACTTGAGGACGGGGCCGGCGACCGAGGAGCCGGTGGCGCTCGAGGCCTGGTGGGGCACCACGACCGCGACGGCCACCCGGGGGGTCTGCCCCGCCCCGGCGGGGCCGTAGGCGATCATCCAGTCGTCGGTGTGGTTGCTCCCCGTGCCCGTCTGGGACGTGCCGGTCTTGGCCGCCAGCTGGACGCCGGGCAGGGCGATGTTGGAGGCGGTGCCACCGTTCACCACCCCCACCATCATCTGCCCCACCTGGGACGCGGTCTGGGCGGAGGTGGCCTGGAGCCAGGGGTGGGCCTGCCACTGGCGCACCAGGCCCCCCTGGTGGTCCCGGATCTGGGCCATCACGTGGGGGGCCATGATGGTGCCGTGGTCGGCGATGGCCGAGGCCACCAGGCCCATCTGCAGCGGTGAGGCGGCGACGTTCTCCTGGCCGATGGCCGAGTAGGCCAGCCCCGGCAGGTTGTTGGCGAAGCTGGAGGCCGGGGGGAAGTTCGAGGTGACCGGGGGCGGCGCCACGTCGAGCGGCGGGGTCTGGTTGAACCCGAAGGCCTGGGCCTCGGCGGCCAGGGCCTGGGGACCCAGGTCGAGGCCCACCTGGGCGAAGCCGGTGTCGCAGGACACCTTGAGCAGCTCGGGGAGCTTCCCCCCGCACACCTCGTTGGCGTAGTTGTGGAACACCCGGTTGGTCCCGGGAAGGTTCATCTGGGACTGGCGGGGGTAGGCCTTGGCCGCCAGCTGGGGCTTGTGGTCGTAGACCGCCGAGGAGGTGACGACCTTGAAGGTCGACCCTGGCGGGTACCGGCGGCGGAAGGCGGCGGGAAGCAGGGGCTGACCAGGGTCCTTCAGGTCGGCGTGCCAGGCGTGCTCGGCGGTGGTGGTGTTGTGGGCGGCCAGTGGGGCGGGGTTGAACCCCGGATTGCTCACCATGGCCAGGATGGCGCCGCTCCGGGGATCGAGGGCCACCACCGCGCCGTCCCGGCCGGCGAGGGCGTTGGCCGCCACCTGCTGGAGCTTGGAGGACAGGGTGAGGGTGACGTTGTCCACCCGCTGGGCGTTGGGGGTGAGCAGGTCCGAGAGGTGGGTGATGCGCACCTGCTGGCCAGCGAGGTACTTGTTGTAGGTCTGCTCGACCCCGCTGGTGCCGTAGACCAGGGAGAAGTAGCCGGTGATGCCGGCGTAGAGGGGGCCCTGGGGGTAGACGCGCTGCCACTTGTAGAAGTCGTGGGAGGGGACGGACTTGGCCAGGACCACCCCGTCGGCGGTCTGGATGGCCCCCCGTGGGTGGGCGAACTCCTTCAGGATGTGTCGAGCGTTGCCCGAGGCGTTGGCCAGCTTGTGCGCCTGGAACACCTGCAGGTTGTTGAGCTGCAGGAACAGGAGGGCGAACAGCACGATGGCCACGATGCCGAAGCGGCGGATCTGGCGGTCCATCAGCGCTCAGGTCACGCCGGGGCCGCTCGGCGGTGGTGGGGTGGCGCCGCCCGTCCTGGGCGGCCGCGACCGTGCCTCCTGGCTGAGGTTGGCCACGTAGCGGCGGGCCGCTGGGAGGGAGGGCTCCTGCATGCCCCGGCGCAGGTCGGGGAGCCGGGACGGGAACACCTGGGAGCTGGTGAGGGCGGTGCGCTCCACGACCTGGGGCTGGAACCACAGGAACCCCCCCGGCCGGCCCTGGTAGATGACCACCCGCTGGTTGACCAGGCCCACGAAGTAGGAGTCCCGGGCGTACCACCCGACCGCGGCCACCGCGCCGACCACCACGACCCCGAGGAGGGCCAGGAAGGCCACCACCCTCAGGGTGATCGCACGGGCGGGTCGGCCCTCCGGTGCGGCGGTCGCCGGCGGTGTCCTCGCCGGGGCCGGTGCGGTGGGGGTGGGGGCGGGCAGGGTGGTCGTGGTCACCCGGGTGGCGAGGGCCGTCCCGCCCCCGACCGCCGGGTCGGGGGGGGCGAGGTCCGCGCCCGGGTCGGCCTCGGCGTCCGCGCTCCCGCCGTCGGTGGTCGCCAGGGAGGGGTCGCCCGGTGGGTCCTCGGCGGCGCCGCCGGCCAGGGTCTCCCCGCCCGGGTCACCCTCCTCGCTCGCCACGACGTCGACGACCACCACCGTGATGTTGTCGCTCCCGCCGTGGTCCCGCGCCAGGGTCACCAGCTCACCTGCGGCCTGAGCGGGGTCCGGCATCTCCTGCAGGACGCTGCCGATCACCTCGTCGTCGACCTCGTTGATGAGCCCGTCGCTGCACAGCAGGATCCGGTCCCCCGCCACGGGCCGGAGGAGCCAGGCGTCGACCTCGACCGAGGGGTCCATGCCCAGCGCCCGGGTCAGCACGTGGCGCTTGGGGTGGGTGGCCGCCTCGGTGGCCTTGATCTGGCCGGAGCGGACCAGGTCCTCGACCAGGCTGTGGTCGGCGGTCACCTGCCCCAGTTCCCCCCCGCTCAGCAGGTAGGCCCGGGAGTCGCCGACGTTGGCCAGGGCCAGCTCCTCGCGCCCCTTCTCCTGGACCAGGGCCACCGCGGTCAGGGTGGTTCCCATCCCCCGCAGGGCCGGATCGTCCCGGGCCCGTTCCCACACCGCCTGGTTGGCCGCCTCGACCGCGTCCAGGAGCCGTTCGGCGGAGGGCTGGTCGGTGCCCCCGCCGAAGGCGTTCTCCAGTGCCTCCACGGCCACGTGGGCGGCGATCTCGCCCGCCACGTGGCCGCCCATCCCGTCGGCGACGGCGAACAGCGAACCGCTCTCCAGGGCCCGGTCCTGGTTGACCTGGCGGACCCGGCCCACGTCGGTGGCCGACCCCGATCGCAGGTTCGTCACGGGTTCACCTCGAACACGGTCCGTCCCACCTGGACCTGGTCGCCCTTGTTGAGGACGGCCCGGGAGCTCAGCCGGTGACGGTTGAGATAGGTGCCGTTGGTCGAGCCCAGGTCCTCGATCCACACCTGTCCGTCCTGGTGCCAGACCCGGGCGTGGAGGTGGGAGGCGAAGCGGTCGTCGGGGAGGGCCACACCGCACTCCCCGTCCCGGCCCAGGGTCGTCTCGTCGTCCAGGTCGTAGGTCTGTCCCCGGTGCTCCGACGGCTCGACCACCGACAGGCGCAGCGAGGCCATGGGCGACGGTCCCCGCTGGGGCAACCCGCCGGGGTTGGTGAGCCTCGTCGGGGCGGCCCCCGCGCCCGCCGGTGCGGGCACGGCCGGCTCCTCGCTCCGGCTGCGCTTCACCTCGGCCCACACCGCCCGGAGCACCCGCAGGAAGAACAGCCACAGCAGGGCCAGGAGGCAGTACTTGAGGATCTGGAGGAGGGGACCGGGTATCACTGCGACTCGAACAGCAGCGAGGTCGTGCCCAGGGTGATCTTGTCACCGTCGCGCAGCCGGTGACGGGTGACCTTCTCCCCGTTCACCCGGGTCCCGTTGGTCGAGCCCAGATCGGTGAGGACGACGGCGTCCTCGCGCTGGTCCCGGGTGATCTCGGCGTGGCGCCGGCTCACGTTCGGGTCCTCGATCACGACGGTGCAGCTGTGCAGCCGGCCCAGGACGATCTGCTCGTCCCCGATCGGCAGCCGCTGGCCGTCGGGGAGCACGAGGGTGGCCGGGGCCTCGCCCGGGGCCGCGCCCCGGACCTCGGCGGTGATCTCGAACACCCCGGCCCGGAGCCGGGGGGCCCGTTCCAGGGTCACCTCCACCGGCCCCAGGAAGCCGTAGCCCTCGGTCTCGGCGTGCTCGCGCGCCGCCTCGGCGAGCTCCCTGGCCAGGACGTCGGCGAAGCTCTCGAACCGCTCCAGGTCGGCGTCGGACAGGGCGACGGTGAACGCGTTGGGAGCCACCACGCCGCGGATGCCCATCGTGCGGTGGAGGTCCATCTCCCGCGCCAGACGACGCCCGATCTCCAGGGGCTGCAGACCCCTGCGGTACACCTTGGCGAAGGCGCCTTCGACGAGTCGTTCGAGCCGTCGCTCGAACTGCTGGAGTACCATGGCGGCATAAGCCTACCGGTCACCGCGAGCACCTGAGGTGGCCCGGCGGTGCCGGCGCCGCCACCGCTCGACTATCGTGGCAGCGCCGACTCGGGCGAGTGGCGGAATTTGGTAGACGCGCAGGATTCAGGTTCCTGTGTCCCGCAAGGACGTGGGGGTTCAAGTCCCCCCTCGCCCACCGACCCGGCCACCGGCCGCGAGGGGCCCGATCGGGTGGTCAGATCTGGCCGCTCGCCAGGCGCGTGATGCGCCGGGCCAGGTTCACCGCGTGGTCCCCCAGGCGCTCGTAGAACCGGGCGATGAGCGTCACCTCGGTGGCCACGCCGACCGCCATCGTCCCCCGGGCAACTTCGGCGGTCAGGCTGGTGTGCAGGGCGTCGAGCTCCTCGTCGGCCTCGTCCAGGTCCCCCCAGGCGTCCGGTGCCCGCTCGGCGTAGGCGTCGGCGACCAGCTGCCACATCTCGAGCCCGACCTCGGCCATGCGCTGGACGATCCCCCGGCTCCGGGGGGTCATGTCGACACCGAGGCCGTGGCCCGCCCGTTGGGCGATGTGCTCGGCCAGGTCGGCGCTGCGCTCGAGCTCGGGGAGGATCTGGAGGACGGTGACCAGGTACACCAGCTGGGGCCGGGCCAGCTCCAGGTCGAGCTGCTCCCGCACCAGGTCCTCGACCTCCCGGGACAGGCGGTCCACGACCTCGTCCCTTGCCACCAGCCGTTCGGCTTCGGCCCGGTCGTGGCTCAACAGGGCGCTGGTGGCCCCGGCCAGGCCCTCGCTGACGAGGGCGAACAGTCGAGCGACCTGCGTATCGATGCGCTCGATGGCCGCTGGCCCCCGCGGCCCGGTCGACACCATCGCGCCTCACTCTATCCCCCCGTGGACCACCCACAGGCGTGGCCGCCGGGCCCACGACCGGTGGCCCTCAGGCGTCCCCAC
>DASQQH010000628.1:0-5214 GCA_035643555.1 Acidimicrobiales bacterium
CTCGTGCTGGGAGTACTCGACCGGGATCCCCATCTCCTCGAGGGTGAGCACCGTCCGCTTGCGCAGGTCCGACGCCAGGTCCGCCACGGTCAGCTCGAAGTAGGAGCCGGCGTCCAGGGGACGGGGTGGGTGGGAGGGGTCGGCGTCGGCGAAGTAGCAGAACTCCATCTCCGGCGCGGCGAAGAACGAGAACCCGGACTCGCCAGCCCGATGGAGCGCGCGCCGGAGGACGTTGCGGGGGCACCCCTCGAACGGGCTGCCGTCCAGGTTCAACACGTCGCAGAACACCCGGGCCACCGGGGCCTCGTCGGCGCGCCACGGGACGAGCTGGAAGGTCTTGGGGTCGGGCTTGGCGAGCACATCGCTCTCGTGGACCCGGCTGAACCCGTCGATGGCGGACCCGTCGAAGGTCATCCCCTCCTCGAGGGCGTTCTCCAGCTCGGCCGGGGTGATGCTGAAGCTCTTGGGGGTGCCCAGGACGTCGGTGAACCAGAGCTGGACGAAGCGCACGCCCCGCTCCTCGACCGTACGTAGCACGTACTCCTGCTGGCTCTCCATCACTGCCTCCCAGGTGCCACCTCGGCGGGACTCCACTAGTGTCGCAGCCCGAGGCGGGACGGCGGTCCAGTTCACACGCTGTTCACAGACGGGCAACCGGTAAGAAACGGCGTCCGACCAGTCTGTGGTGGCGGGACGTGGCGCGCCAAGCCCTCACGCGGGAAGCCAACGGACAGGAGGACGGA
Source organism: Acidimicrobiales bacterium (assembly GCA_035643555.1). GTDB lineage: Bacteria > Actinomycetota > Acidimicrobiia > Acidimicrobiales > JAJPHD01 > DASQQH01. Next base: position 744 of record DASQQH010000628.1, read on the forward strand.
CGTGGAGCAGCGGACCCCGGCAGAGGTGTTGCGGCTGGCGAAGGACGAGGGAGTGGAGATCGTCGACTTCCGCTTCTGCGACCTTCCCGGGCTGACCCAGCACTTCTCCGTGCCGGCCCACCAGCTCGACGAGGGCGGTTTCGAGGAGGGCTTCGGCTTCGATGGATCGTCGATCCGGGGCTTCCAGGAGATCCAGGAGTCGGACATGATCCTGCTGCCCGACCCCGCCACGGCGGTCATCGACCCCTTCCGCCAGCACCGGACGCTGAACCTCACCTGCTTCGTCCACGATCCGGTGACGGGCGAGCCCTACTCCCGGGACCCGCGCTACGTCGCCCGGAAGGCGGAGGACCACCTCGCCAGCACGGGGATCGCGGACACGGCCTACTTCGGGCCCGAGGCGGAGTTCTTCATCTTCAGCGACGTGCGGTTCGACCAGAACCAGCATGCAGGCTTCTACTCGGTCGACTCCGTGGAGGGGGCGTGGAACTCGGGCGCCGACGAGGGTCCCAACCTGGGGTTCAAGCCGCGGTACAAGGAGGGGTATTTCCCCGTGCCCCCCATGGATCATTTCCAGGACCTGCGGTCGGAGATGATCCTGGTCATGCGGAAGCTCGGGATCGAGGCCGAGGTCCAGCACCACGAGGTGGGTACGGCGGGTCAGGCCGAGATCGACATGCGTTTCGACACGCTGTTGTCGATGGCCGACAAGCTCATGCTCTACAAGTACGTGGTGAAGAGCGTGGCCCGCGGCGCCGGCTACACGGCAACGTTCATGCCCAAGCCGCTGTTCCAGGACAACGGCTCGGGCATGCACACCCACCAGTCCCTGTGGAAAGGCGGTGAGCCCCTCTTCTACGCCGAGACCGGCTACGCGGGGCTGTCAGACGTCGCCCGCTGGTACATCGGTGGGCTGCTCCGCCACGCCGGGGCCCTCCTGGCCTTTGCCGCGCCGACCACCAACTCCTACAAGCGCCTGGTTCCCGGCTACGAGGCGCCCGTGAACCTGGTCTATTCCCAACGGAACCGCTCGGCCTGTTGCCGGATCCCTCTGTACTCCAAGAGCCCCAAGGCCAAGCGGGTGGAGTTCCGCTGTCCGGATCCCTCCTGCAACCCGTACCTGGCCTTCTCGGCGATGCTGATGGCCGGCCTGGACGGCATCCAGAACCGCATCGAGCCTCCTGATCCGGTGGACAAGGACCTCTATGACCTCCCCCCGGAGGAGCTCGCCCAGGTGCCCCAGGTGCCCGGCTCCCTGGATGCCGCCCTGGAGGCGCTGGAGGCAGACAGCGACTTCCTGAAGGTCGGCGGCGTCTTCACCGATGACCTCATCGAGACCTGGACGGGCTACAAGCGGGTCCAGGAGATCGACGAGGTCCGGCTCCGTCCCCATCCCTGGGAGTTCATGCTCTACTACGACATCTGAGGCTATATGGTGTCTGACCAGGCCCTTGGATGTCCGGTGGGGACTGTCTTCGTGGTTTCGTTGGGCGACGCGGTGGTCCTCCACCACCCGTCCTGGACGTGACCCCCTACCAGGCGCCTTCCTAGGCCCGATGCTGGTCCCGCCGCCGGAGGTGGCGGGACTCGTAGCGGAGGTGGCGGCCCACCCGGAATGCGGAGACAGGAACCGCTGGGGCAAGGGCGCTAGGTGCACGGACCGGCCCCTCCCCGGTTCCCCCTCGGGTCCGACGATGCCGCCGGCCACCGGGTCCGCCGGATCCGGCTCGCCATCCGGCGCCCGAGGGGCCCTCGGGGCCGCTTCCAGTGTGTGCTGGACCGGTCACAACCTGCTCTGCAGGAACCAGGTCTCCTCGGAGACCGGCCGGACCGCCTACCGTTCACCCCGCCAGGCCACCTGGCCTGGCGCGAGACGGGCTGGTCGACCACGGACCGGCTGCGGCCACCCGCCTCGGGGGACCTGGCCCGGGCCGAGCCCAAGGCCCCTGCGCTACCGCCGCCTCCATGTGGCCCCCGCCTGGTGCGGCGAGCCGGGAGGGTGATCCCGGGCCGGCCCCGGCACTGGCCATGGGAAGGAAGCTCCCGCCGGCGCCGACCATTGCCTCGCGCCAATGGGCCCCTGACCGCCCTGCTCCGTCCGGCTGACACCCACCCGCACCAGGAGGGCCCGCCCAAGGCCCGCCCGGCATCGACGAGCCCACAGGGACGTCGTGGGCTTGTGGCGTCCACCGGTCCTCGATGAGTCGTCTTCAGCGCCCCCTCAGCCGGTGTCGGGGACGGTTGGAGCTCCCCACCGACTCCTCGTGAATGATCGCGGTTAGCGGAGACCCCAACCCTGCGTGTCACGGGCGGAGAGCCCGGTCCTCCCGGGTCCCACCTGCTTGCGGTTGGGGCCGTGGGCCCTGGCACTCACGCTTCACCCCTCCCGGGATCCTGTTTCAAACTGCTTGACAGGTCCCAAAGCGACGCCCATCCTTGGGCTGCGATGGTGCGAAGGCACTGATCTCGCGCCACGAAAGCGAAAGAAGCGACGATGCGCCACCACATTCGTCGGCTCCGTACGGAGGGCATCCGCTTCCTGGTGGGCGTGTTCGTCCTGATGGTCGTCCTCTCGGGCGTTCTGACCGCGTGCGCAGGTGCCAAATCGCCAGCGACCACATCGACGGTGCGCAAGCAGCCACCGAGCCAGGTCACCGCGATCCTGGTCCGTCCGATACACGACGCCCAGGTCGTCCTCGGCGATGACGGCATGGATCATGTCGAATACGATCTTCTCGTCGTCAGCGTGTTCGGCGAGCCGGTGACGCTGACGAACGTCGCCGTCATCGATCCCGCAGGGAAGCTCCTCACGCGGATCGATGGGAACGAGCTCGCCGCCGCGACCCAGAACCTCTACACCAGAGCTGCGTCGCCCGTCATTCCCCCATCCGCAGCGGTCTCGGTCGACGTCGACATGACCCTTCGACCGGGCACTGTGCCGCAATGGGTCACGCACCGCATCGCATACACCACGCCGGCGGGCTCACCGAACGCACCGATCATCGGTGCCACCATGATCGATGGCCCCTCGGTGGTGATCAACCACCGACCCGCCATCGTGATCAAGCCACCCCTCCAGGGGAATGGTTGGCTTGCCACGACCGCTTGCTGCAAGCCGAACGTCCACCGGGATCTCCGACTCGCCATCGACGGCAACCGCATCGAGACTGGCGAGACTTTCGCCGTCGACTGGGCTCGGATCAAGGGCAACAGCCTCTATGCCGGGAACGGCAGCATGAACGAACAGTTCTATTCCTTCGGCGCCAACGTGCTCGCGGTCGCCGATGGCACGGTCGTCTTCACCCAGAACGGCAAGCCAAATAGCCTTCCATACGCGGCGGCGATGCCGAACGACAGGTCCGATTACGGGGGGAATACCGTGATGATCAGGATCGCCCCAAAGATCTTCGCCGTCTACGAGCATTTGCAGCCGGGCAGCCTCACGGTGAAGGTGGGCGATGTCGTCAAGGCCGGAGCAACCATTGCCAAGCTCGGGAACAGTGGCCCCTCCGAGGGTCCGCACCTGCATTTCGAGCTCCTGAACCAGCCCGACATCTTCGCGGGACGGAGCCTCCCATTCGTGATCGATCGTTACACTCTGGCCGGCATCGTCGACCTCGCGAACGCCGAGCCTGATCATCTCGTGATTTCGCCGGAGTCGCGCCAGATTCGTTCGTCCTATCCGCTCTGGGGCGGCATTCAAGACTTCCCGTAGGTCGCCGGCATCCAACTGTGGACCTGTGGTTGGAACGGATGGGGCCGCCACAACTGGCATACCGATGTCGACGGCGCGCACTCCGGGGAGGCGTCAACCGCACCCGGCTCGGCGATGCGTCGGGGGTATTGGCCGACGCTGGTGGTCAGCGCCGAGCAGCTCTCCGGCGGCCTCCCACGTCTGTGGATTGACTCTGTTTTAGGAGTGGGTCTAGAGTGGCCGCAGTGACCAGGAAGGGCGTGGAGCGCTCGGGAGAGGCGTTCGTCGAGGAGTTGCGGTCAGCGGCGCTGCGGGCCACCCCCCAGCGTCTCGCGGTACTCGACGCCCTGCGGCGCCAGCCACATGTCGACACCGACACGGTCATCAGCCATGTTCGGGACGGCCTGGGCGCCGTCTCCGCCCAGGCCGTCTACAACGGGCTTGCGGCCCTGGTCGAAGCCGGCCTGGTGCGCCGTATAGAGCCGGCGGGAAGCGTGGCCCTCTACGAGCTGCGCGTCGGGGACAACCACCACCATGTCGTCTGCCGCAAATGTGGCGCGGTAGCCGACGTCGACTGCGCGGTGAGGCGCCGGCCCTGCCTCACCCCCTCGGATGCCCACGGCTATCTTCTCGACGAGGCCGAGGTCACCTACTGGGGGATCTGCCCTGCCTGCCAGGCCGAGACCGGCCTGGTGGCCCTGGCTGGTCCAGCCGACGACGCAGCGACCGAAAGCAACAACCCCATCGAAGGAGGACGACCATGACCGACACATCGCA
>DASQQH010000629.1:0-4760 GCA_035643555.1 Acidimicrobiales bacterium
CCTCGGCAAAGGCCTCCGCCTCCGCAAGACCGACGTCGGCGACCTCGGGCTCGGTGAAGATGGCGCTGGCGGCCTTGTCGTAGTCGAGGTGGCGGTGGGTCCGGCTGTGCAGCCCCATCACGTGCTCGGCCACCTTGCGCCCCTGGCTCATCGCCACCGAGGCAAGGGGGAGCTTGCCCGACAGGTCCCCCGCGGCGTAGACGTGGCCCACGTTGGACTGCAGGTGCTTGTTGACCGGCACGTAGCCCCGGTCGTCGACCCGCACCCCGGCCGAGGCCAGGCCGAGGTCCTCGGAGTTGGGGACCGACCCGATGGCCAGCAGGGCGTGGGACCCAGGGACCACCCGGCCGTCGTTGCACCGCACGGTCACCCCCCCCTCCTCCCGGTCGATCCCCTCGGCACGGGCGCCCTTGCACAGCACCACGCCCCGCCGGAGGAAGTCGTCCTCCAGCGCCGCCGCCACCTCAGGGTCCTTCTGGGGGAGCACCTGCTGACGGCTCACGATCAGGGTCACCTCGGAGCCGAACGAGCGAAACATGTGGACGAACTCGACGCCGGTCACCCCCGAGCCGATCACGACCAGGCGCTCGGGCACGGTGGGAGGCGGGTAGGCCTGGCGGGTCACCATCACCTTGTCCCCGTCCACCTCGACCCACTCCGGGACCCGGGGCCGGCTGCCCGTGGCCAGCAGGATGGCGTCCGCCTCCAGTTCGACCGGCCCTTCCTCGGCCGTGTCGGCCACCACCTCGTGCGCCGACTTGAGGGCCCCCGGGCCACGAAGGACCCGCACCCCCTGGTTCGCCATGAGCTGGGTGAAGGAGTGCTCGAGGTGGCTCGTCACCCGCTCGATCCGCTCCCGGAGGGCCCCCAGGTCCAGGGCGGGATCCTGGCCGCACAGCCCCATCCACTGGGACCGCCGCGAGACCGACAGGAGGCCGCCGGTGGAGATCATGGCCTTGGAGGGGATGCAGTCCCAGAGGTTGGCCGAGCCCCCGATCACGTCCCGCTCCACCAGGGTGACCTCGGCGTCGAGGCGGGCCGCCTGGGTGGCCGCCTGGACGCCGGCCGGACCGGCCCCGACGATCACGAACCGAACAGCCACCGGGTCGAGCCTAGCCCGGTGGCCCACCACCGACGTCGTGGCGACCCCTGCGCCGGGGGGCGTCCGTGCCGGGCGGGCCCGCCGGGCACGGCCCCGGCCGGTGCGCCGGGTGGGGTCAGTGGGTGGGCTGGTAGGTGCCGAAGGCCTCCCGCAACACGTCGCTCACCTCGCCAAGGGTGGCCCGGCGCCGAAGGGCCTCCTTCATGGGGACGAGCAGGTTCTGGGTGCCCCTGGCCGCCGCGGCGACGTCGGCCAGGGCGGCCTCCACCCCGGCCTGGTCCCGGGACGCCCGCACCTCACGCACCCGGTCCTGCTGGGCCGCCTGGAGGGCCGGGTCGACGGGGAAGACCTCGGCGGGCTCCGGGGCGTCCTCGACGAAGCGGTTGACCCCCACGATGACCTTCTCCTCGTCGTCCACGGCCTTGGCATAGGCGTAGGCGGCCTTCTCGATCTCCTCCTGCATGAAGCCGGCCTCGATGGCCGCCACGGCACCGCCGAGGCCGTCGATGCGGTCCAGGTAGGCCCACGCCTCGGCCTCGACCTGGTCGGTGAGGGCCTCCACGAACCACGAGCCCCCCAGGGGATCCACCGTGTCCACGGCACCGCTCTCGTGGGCGATGACCTGCTGGGTCCGCAGGGCCAGCTTGGCCGCCCGTTCGGTGGGGAGGCCGAGGGCCTCATCGAAGCCGTTGGTGTGGAGGCTCTGTGTGCCCCCGAGGACCGCTGCCAGGGCCTGCACGGCCACCCGCACCGTGTTGACCTCGGGCTGCTGGGCCGCCAGGGTCGACCCCCCCGTCTGGGCGTGGAAGCGGAGCCGGGCGGACCGGGGGTCCTGGGCGCCGAAGCGCTCGGTCATCAGCCTGGCCCACATCCGCCTGGCGGCCCGGTACTTGGCCACCTCCTCGAACAGGTTGTTGTGGGCGTTCCAGAAGAAGCTGAGCCGGGGCGCGAAGTCGTCGACCGACAGCCCCGCCGCCAGGGCGGCCTCCACGTAGGCCACCGCGTTGGCCAGGGTGAAGGCGACCTCCTGGACCGCCGTGGAGCCCGCCTCCCGGATGTGGTAGCCCGAGATGGAGATCATGTTCCACGACCGCAGGTGCTCGGCGCAGTAGGCGAAGGAGTCGGTGACCAGACGCATCGACGGCCGAGGGGGGTAGATGTAGGTCCCCCGGGCCACGTACTCCTTCAGGATGTCGTTCTGCACCGTGCCCCCGAGCGTGGCCGGGTCCACCCCCTGCTCCTCCGCCACCAGCTGGTACAGGAGCAACAAGATGGCGGCCGTGGCGTTGATGGTCATGGAGGTCGTCACCTGGTCGAGGGGGAGGCCGCTCAAGAGGACGCGCATGTCCTCGATGGAGTCGATGGCCACCCCCACCTTGCCCACCTCGCCCTGGGCCCTCGGGTGGTCGGAGTCGTAGCCCATCTGGGTGGGCAGGTCGAAGGCGCACGACAGGCCGGTCTGGCCGGCGTCGAGGAGGAACCTGAAGCGTTGGTTGGTCTCCGCCGCCGTGCCGAATCCGGCGTACTGGCGCATGGTCCACAGCCGCCCCCGGTACATGTCGGGGTAGATGCCGCGGGTGTAGGGGGGGCGGCCGGGCTCCCCCAGCCGCGCCGCCGGGTCCCAGCCGCCCAGGTCGTCGGGGCCGTAGACGGGCCGGACCTCGATGCCGGAGTCGGTATGGCGGGGTTCAGCGCTGCCCATACCCCTGAGCCTACGATCCTCCGCCTCCGGGTGGGCCCGGCGGGGTCGATCAGGCGATCTCGACGTACCCGGGAACCTCCCGGTGGGGGGTGTCGAGGTAGACCTTCGCCTCCGGGAAGCCGCAGAAGCGCCCGTGGCTCCACCGCACCTCGACATGTCCCCGTACCTCCCGCGGGGCCGCCGTCTCCCGGTCGGCCACGGCGGCCAGCCAGTCCACCCCGGGCTGGGCACCCACGCGTGGGACGATGTCGAAGGACCGCAGGGCGAACCGTCGCCGCCAGTCGGCGGGGGTGGCGACCCGCAGCCGCAGGTGGCCATCGCCCCGGCTCCCAAGGATGAAGTACGGGGCGGAGGTGAGGCGCAGCAGCCGCCACAGCAGGACCTCCCGGTCGGCCAGGGCGGGCACGGCCGCGGCCCAGGTCGAGGCCGAGGCCCGGCTGACCGCGCCGGAGAACTCCTCGTAGGCGGCCTCGAGGGGCGGCGGCCATCGCCGCCCGCACCGGGCCTTGATCGCCGCCCGGTCCGCGGCCCCGAGGGCCTCCACCCGCTCGGGCAGGGCCACCTCGTCGGCGAGCGCGGCGCGGACCTCCCCGTAGAAGCTGCGGTAGGCCTCCGGGGCCGCTGCCAGGAACCAGTCCACCGGCGACCGGTCGCCCCGGCTGGCCAGGGCGCGCTGGAACAGGTGGGCGGGCGAGGGGTTGGCGAGCACCCTCGACAGGTACTTGCAGCTGACCAGGAACACGTGGTCGATGCGCAGGTCGGCGGGGAGCAGATCGTAGCCGGGCGTGTGGTGGGGCCCCTTCCACTCGATCCGCAGCGGCCGCCGACCCCGCAGCCCCTCGGTGGCGTGGAGGAAGGCCTTGCCGTTGGCCCAGGCGTTGGCGAAGTCCCGGCGGTAGTCGGGCTCGGTCACCGCGCCGGCCAGCCGCTCCCATCGGGGCTCGGCCACGTCCACCAGCTCCGGCGGCCTGGCCCCGAGGCCCTCCTCCACCGAGTCGAAGGGGAGCATCGCCAGGCCGGTGGCGATCTCGGTGATCTCGGTCCTCAGTGCCGGCATCGGTCGCCGGCTGGCGCCTCCGCGCCGGCCCCCTCCCCGCCCCCGTCGGGGCCCAGGGCGGCAGCCGCGGCCGCCCGCTTGCGGGTGGTCTCGCAGTAGGCGGGGTTGATGTCGTAGCCGACCCAGTGGCGACCGGCGGCTGCGGCGGCCACGGCGGTGGACCCGCTCCCCATGAACGGGTCGAGGACCAGGTCGTCGCGGTAGGTGTAGAGCTGGATGAACCGCCCGGGCAGCTCCACCGGGAACGGTGCGGGGTGCCCCACCCGGGCCGCCGACTCGGCCGGGATCTCCCAGACCGAGAGGGTGGCGGCCATGAACTCGTCGGCCGAGATGTCGGACTCCCCCTTCACCACCCGGTCGAACCTGCCCTTGGAGAAGCACAGGCAGTACTCGTGGACGTCCCGGATGACCGGGTTCGCCGGGGACCGCCAGCTCCCCCACGCACAGTTGCCCCCGGCACCCTTGGCCTTGCGCCAGATCACCTCACCCCGCATGAAGTAGCCGATGCGGAGCATGCGGGCCGTGATCTCATGCGACAGGGGGACGTACGGGCGCCGACCCAGGTTGGCGACGTTGACCACCGCCCTGCCCCCCGGCTGCAGCTTGCGGTAGGTCTCGGCGAACACGGCCTCCAGCAGGCCCAGGTAGTCCTCGAGGGTCCCGTCGTCGTCGTAGTCCTTCCCCACGTGGTAGGGCGGCGAGGTGACCATGAGCGCCACGCTGGCGTCGGCCACCTCGGCCATGTGCTCGGCGGAGCGCTCGAACACCTCGTCCACGACCAGGGGCGGTGCCACCCGCCGATCGCGGGTCTCGGTCACCGACACCAGACCACGGCGGTAGAAGGGGGTGGAGTCGTGGCCCTCCCGGCGGCCGACGCCGAAGCTGCTGGTACGGGTGCG
>DASQQH010000630.1:0-5687 GCA_035643555.1 Acidimicrobiales bacterium
GGCCTCGCCGCGCTGGCCTGGCGCCGCGGGGCCCGCGGAGGTCGCCCGGAACGAGCCGGCTCGGGAGCGTGATCACCCGGGCCAGGCGGCGGCGTCACCGGGGACCGGCGGGGCGCCGCCATGGCGGGCGCTCTTCCCCGCCCTTGTGCGCCCTCGGCGCGGCTACCCTCCCCACATGGCTCGGGCGGAGTCCCTCGTGGTGGTCAATACGGGACAGGGCAAGGGCAAGTCCTCGGCGGCCTTTGGCGTCATGGGCCGTGGGTGGGCCCGGGGGTGGCGGGTGGGGGTGGTCCAGTTCGTCAAGGGCGGCAGGTGGAAGGTGGGGGAACGCAAGCTCGCCGACCACCTGGGGATCGAGTGGCACACCCTCGGCGACGGCTTCACCTGGGAGTCCACCGACCTCGACGAGACGGCGGCCAAGGGGCGTCACGCCTGGGAGGTCGCCCGGAACAAGCTGGCGTCTGGCGACTACGATCTGCTCATCCTGGACGAGGTCACCTACGCCGTGGCCTACGGGTGGGTCGACGTCGCGGAGGTGGTGGCCGGCATCACCGGCCGGGCGCCCAAGACCAACGTGGTGATCACCGGCCGGAACGCCCCCGAGGAGATCGTGGAGCTGGCCGACACGGTGACAGAGATGCGCAAGGTCAAGCACGCCTACGACCAGGGGATCAAGGCCAAGAAGGGCATCGAGTATTGAGCGGTGGTCCCGGTGACGGTGAGGGGCGGCCAGCCCGCCTGGGGCCCCGGGTCGTGGTGGCCGGCACGCACTCCGGCGTGGGCAAGACCACGGTGGCCACCGGGCTCATGGCGGCCCTCGCCGACCGCGGGTACCGGGTGGCGGCGGCCAAGGTGGGCCCCGACTTCATCGATCCCGGCTACCACGCGGTGGCCACCGCCCGCCCCGGGCGCAACCTCGACGCCTGGATCTGCGGGCCCGAGGCCATGGCCCCCCTGGCGGCCCGGGCCGCCGAGGGCGCCGAGGTCCTCGTCATCGAGGGGGTCATGGGGCTCTTCGACGGGGCCGGCCCGGCCGGCGACGGTCCCCCCGCCCCCCCCGGTCTCGAGCGGGCATCCACCGCCGAGCTGGCCGCCCTGCTGGGCGCCCCGGTGGTCCTGGTGGTCGACGCCGCCGCCCAGTCGGCGTCGGTCGCCCCGCTGGTTCACGGCTTCGCCACCTGGCATCCGGAGGTCCAGGTGGCGGCGGTGGTCCTCAACCGGGTGGGTGGTGACGGCCACGAGGCCCTCCTCCGGAGCGCCCTCGCCCCCCTGGGCATCCCGGTGCTGGGCGCCCTGCGCCGGGACGACGCCCTGGCCTGGCGGGACCGCCACCTGGGGCTGGTCCCGGTGGTGGAGCACCGCGGCGAGGTGACCGCGTCGGTGCGGTCCCTGGGGCGGGCCGTGGCGGCCCAGGTGGACCTCGACGCGTTGATCGCCCTGGCGGGGACGGCGGCGCGGCGGCGCACGGCCCACCTCCCCCCGGCCCGCCGTACCGGGGCGGCCCGGGTGGCCGTAGCCGGCGGCGCCGCGTTCAGCTTCGCCTACCCGGACAACCTGGAGCGCCTGGAGGAGGCCGGCGCCACGCTGGTGCCCTTCGACCCCATCCTCGACCCGGCCCTGCCCCGGGGGGTCGACGCCCTGTACGCGGGGGGCGGCTTCCCGGAGGTCTTCCTGGACGCCCTCGCCGCCAACCGGGCCCTGCTGGGTGACGTGCGGACCAGGGTGGCGGCGGGCCTGCCCACCTGGGCGGAGTGCGGCGGGCTGTTGTGGCTGGCCCGGTCCCTCGACGGGCGCCCCCTGGCCGGGGTCATCCCGGCCGACGCCCGCATGGGCGCAGGTCTGACCCTTGGCTACCGGGCCGCACGGGCCATGGTCGACTCGCCCGTGGCGCCGGCCGGGACCAGGCTGGCCGGCCACGAGTTCCACCACTCCAGCCTCGACCCCCCCGGGGAGGCGCTCTGGCTCACCGGCGCCCGCGGTGCCGGGGCGGGGGGACACGCCTCCCCCACCCTCCTCGCCTCCTACCTCCACCTCCACCTGGGCGCCGACCCGGCGCCGGCGGAGCGCTTCGTGGCCACCGCCGCCAGCCGACAGGGACGCTGACCTGGTGCCCGCGGACCTGGCGAAGCTGTGCGGGGACCTGCTCGCCGAGACCGGGACCCTCGAGTCGATGCTGGCCTCCCTCGAGGAGGAGGGCTGGCACCGTCCCACGCCGGCGCCCGGCTGGGACATCGGCGACCAGGTGACCCATCTGGCCTACTACGACGAGCGGGCCGCCCTTGCCATCCGCCAGCCGGACCGGTTCGTCGCCGAGCGGGCCCAGGGGGGCGACACCCAGGCCAGGTCGGCGCCCCAGCGGCGCCGGCACCTCAGCGGCGCTGACCGGCTGTCCTGGTTGCGGCGCGCCCGGCGGGACTTCGTGGCCGCCAGCCTGGGGGTGGACCCCGCCACCCGCATCCCCTGGTACGGGCCGGAGATGAGCGTGGCCACCGCCGTCACGGCCAGGATCATGGAGACCTGGGCGCACGGCCAGGACGTCGCCGACACGCTCCGGGTGGAGCGGATCGCCACCGGGCGGCTGTACCACATCGCCTACCTCGGGTCGAAGACGGTGGCCAACAGCTACCGGGCCCACGGCCTGCCCATCCCCGATGCCCCGGTACGGGTGGAGCTGACCGGCCCCAACGGGGCCGCCTGGACCTTCGGCCCCGCCGGGGTGCCCGACGTCGTTCGGGGGTCGGCCCTGGACTTCTGCCTCGTGGTGTGCCAGCGGCGCCATCTCCTCGACACCGACCTGGAGCTCCAGGGCCCGGTGGCCAGGGGGTGGATGTCGATCGCCCAGGCCTTCGCCGGCCCGCCGGGGGGCGGCCGCCGCCCGGGCCAGTTCGGTGCCCGGGGGGCGCCAGGACGACGCTGACGCCCGGGCGCGGGGCGGGGCGCGCCGGTGGCCGAGGCGACCCCCCGCCCGGTAGGCTTCCCCCGTCGTGGCTGGCAAGCCGGTGGGAGACCGGCGCGGGCGTACCACTGTGACCGGGGAGCGGGCCGGAAGCGGCTCCGGCGAGGATCCGGGAGCCAGAGGGCCGGGGCGACGCCCGTGCTCCCGTGCCCAAGGAGACCCAGGGTGACGACCGCCAGCGGACCAGCGAGCAGCACCGATCCCTCGGACCCCGCGTCCCGACCCCCGGGTCGCCTGACCGGGGTCGGGGTGGGACCCGGCGACCCCGAGCTGGTGACCCAGCAGGCCCTGCGGGTCCTGGACGGCGCCGACCGCGTGGTCGCCCCCTCGACCGCCCCCGACGCCGTGGGCCGTGCCGAGTCCATCGTCCGCCAGCTCCGCCCGGGGCTGGCCGTCGAGCGGGTGGTCTTCGACATGGGAGGACCCCGTCCCGAGGAGGAGCCGGCCCGGACGCTGGTGCGATGGCTGGACGAGGGCGAGGCGGTCTGCTTCGTCACCCTGGGCGATCCCAACATCTACTCCACGTTCTCCTCCCTGGCCGCCGCGGTCCGCCGCCTCCGCCCCGAGGTGGACCTGGCCACCACGGCGGGGATCATGGCCTTCCAGGCCCTCGCGGCGACGACCGGGGTCGTGCTGGCCGAGGGCACCGAGGACCTGTCGCTGGTGACCGCCCTCGACGGGACCGACGCCCTGGCCCGGGCCCTCGAGGACCCGGACCGGACGGTGGTGGTGTACAAGGGCGGGCGCCATTTCCCGGCCATGGCCGAGCTCCTGGCGCGCACGGGTCGGGCGGAGGGGGCGGTGGTGGGCGAGCTGCTGGGCCTGCCCGGGGAGCAGGTGGGACCGGTGACGACCCTGGCCCAGGGACCCGTCGCCTACCTGGCCACGGTGGTGGTGCCCCCCCTCGGTCGAGAGGGGCGATCGTGATCAGCTTCGTCGGCGCCGGCCCCGGGGCCCCCGACCTCATCACCCTGCGGGGGGTGGACCGCCTGGCCAGCGCGGCGGTGGTGGTCTGGGCCTCGTCCCTGGTGCCCGAGGCCCTGTTGGGCCACGCCGACCCCCGGGCGGAGATCCACGACTCGGCGGGCATGACCCTCGAGGACGTCCTGGCCCTCTACCGGGATCGCCCCGGGGCCGCGATCGTCCGGCTGCACTCCGGCGACCCCTCGGTCTATGGCGCCATCCAGGAGCAGATCGACTGGTGCGTGGCGGCCGGGCGGGACTTCGAGATCGTCCCCGGCGTGAGCTCCCTGTCGGCCGGCGCGGCCCTCGCCGGGCGGGAACTGACCATCCCCCGGGTGTCCCAGAGCGTCGTGCTGACCCGCCTCGCCGGGCGGACCGCGGCGTCCATGCCGGCGCGGGAGTCGGTGGCGTCCTTCGCCGCCCACGGGGCCACCATGGCCGTGTTCCTCTCGGGGGCCAGACCGGCCGAGCTGGGCCGTGCGCTCTGCTCCCCCGGCAGCGCCTACGGCCCCGACACGCCCGCGGTCATCGTGGTCCGGGCCAGCTGGCCGGACGAGGCCGTCGTCCCCACCACCGTCGGTCGCCTGGGGGAGGATCTGGCGGCCACGGGGGCCCGGACCACGGTGTTGGTCCTGGTGGGTCCGGCCCTGTCGGGCACGGCGCCGCGCAGCCACCTGTACGCCCCGGAGTGGGCCCACCTGTTCCGGCACCGGTCCCGACCCGGGTCGACCGCCGGCCGCCCCACGGCCCGGGGGCGGCGGCACCGGTGAGGCCCGGGGTGGGGCTGGTCGGCGGCGCCGTTCGTGGGGGCCCGGGATGAGCCCCACCCGACCCTCGGGTCTGCGGACCGGGTGGACCACCGGCACCTGCGCCTCGGCGGCTGCCAAGGCGGCCGCCCTGGGCCTGGTCACCGGGCAGGTGCCCGGGACCGTGGAGGTGGCCCTCCCCGGTGGGCACCGCTACGCCTTCCCGGTGGAGGCGGAGGGGCCGAGCCGGGCGGTGGTGGTCAAGGACGCCGGCGACGACCCGGACTGCACCAACGGCGCCCGGATCACCGCCGACGTCGCCGTCGCCGAGGAGACGGTGCTCGAGGCCGGGGCAGGCGTGGGGACCGTCACGCTGCCGGGCCTGGGCCTCGCCGTCGGGGCGCCCGCCATCAACCCCGTCCCCCACCGCATGATCCTCGCCGCCCTGGCCGAGGTCACCGACGCCGCCCTCCGGGTCACCCTCTCGGTGCCGGGGGGAGAGGAGATGGCGGCCAAGACCACCAATGCCCGGCTGGGCATTGTCGGGGGCATCTCCATCCTGGGCACCACCGGGGTGGTCCGCCCCTTCTCCACCGCCGCCTACCGGGCCTCGGTCGTCCAGCAGGTCGACGTCGCCGCCGCCCAGGGCAAGGACCGGATGGTCCTGGCCACCGGGAGCCGCTCGGAACAGGCGGCGCTGGCGCTGGTGGCGGACCTGGATCCGGTGTGCGTCGTGGAGGTCGGCGACTACACGGGCGTCGCCCTGCGGCGCGCCGCCGGCGCGGGCATGCGCCACGCCCTCCTGGTGGCCATGGCCGGGAAGATCACCAAGCTGGCGGCAGGCACGATGATGACCCACTTCCATCGCGCCCGGGTGGACAACGCCCTCATGACCGAGGTGGCCCGGGCGACCCGGGCTCCCGACCCCGTCCTGGCGGCGGCGAGCGCCACCGCCACCGCCCGGCACTTCTACGAGACCTGCGTGGCCCACGGGGCCACCGCTCCCCTGGACCTGCTGTGCC
>DASQQH010000631.1:0-3532 GCA_035643555.1 Acidimicrobiales bacterium
TGGGCAACGCCAAGAATGACATCGTGGGACGGCGTATCCAGGAGGACGGCGTCACCCCCTACGAGGGCTCGGTGCGCTACCTGGAGGCGGTCCGGGCCGCGGGGCTGGCCCGGGCGGTGGTCTCCTCCAGCGCCAACACCGCCGCCGTGCTGGCGGCGGCGGGCCTGGACGGCTACTTCGATGTCCGGATCGACGGGGTGGTGGCCCGCCAGGAGCACCTGCGGGGCAAGCCCGCCCCCGACACCTACCTGGCCGGCGCCCGGGCCCTCGGGGTGACCCCGGGGCAGGGGGCGGTCTTCGAGGACGCCCTGGCCGGGGTGGAGGCGGGGCGGGCGGGGGGGTTCGGCCTGGTCGTGGGGGTCGACCGGGTGGGCCAGGCCCAGGCCCTCGCCGCCCACGGGGCCACCCTGGTGGTGGGCGATCTGGCCGAGCTCCTGGAGCGGCCGTGATCACCCACCCCTCCTTCGAGGTGGAGCCCTGGCGGGTGCGTGAGGCCTCCCTGATGGTGGACGTCCTGGCCCAGACCGAGTCGGTGTTCGCCCTGTCCAACGGGCACGTCGGCCTGCGGGGCAACCTCGACGAGGGCGAGCCCCACGGCATGCCGGGGACCTACCTGAACTCGGTCTACGAGCACCGACCCCTGCCCCACGCGGAGGCCGGCTACGGCTACCCCGAGGCCGGCCAGACGGTGGTCAACGTGTCCAACGGCAAGGTGATCCGCCTGCTCGTCGACGACGAGCCCTTCGACATCCGCTACGGGACCCTCCGCAGCCACGAGCGGATCCTCGACTTGCGCGCGGGGACCCTGGAGCGCCACGTCGAGTGGGTGTCGCCGGCGGGGCGAGCGGTGCGGGTGTCCTCGGTGCGGCTGGTGTCCCTCACCCAGCGGGCCGTGGCCGCCATCCACTACCAGGTGGAGCCCCTGGACGGCCGGTCCCGCCTGGTGGTCCAGTCGGAGCTGGTGGTGAACGAGTCGCTGCCCTACACCTCCTCGGACCCCCGGGCGGCCGCCCTTCTCGAGGCCCCGCTGGTCTCCGAGGAGCACGGCTGGACGGACCTCACCGTCCAGCTCATCCACCGCACCAAGCAGAGCGGGCTGCGGGTGGCGGCCGGGATGGACCACGTGGTGGACGGGCCCCCCGGCACCAGGTTCACCACCGAGAGCTTCCCCGACCTGGGGCGGGTCACGGTGACCACCCCCCTCGAGCCGGGCCAGTGCCTGGGCCTGGTCAAGTTCCTCGGCTACGGGTGGTCGAGCGCCCGGTCCCGCCCGGCCATGCGGGACCAGGTGGCCGCGGCCCTCACCGCCGCCCGACACACGGGCTGGGACGGCCTCCTCGCCGAGCAGCGGCGCTACCTCGACGACTTCTGGGACCGGGCCGACGTGGAGGTGGAGGGCGACCCCGAGGTCCAGCAGGCGGTGCGGTTCGGCCTGTTCCACATCCTCCAGGCCGGGGCCCGGGCCGAGGAGCGGCCGATCCCGGCCAAGGGGCTCACCGGCCCCGGCTATGACGGCCACACCTTCTGGGACACCGAGACCTTCGTCCTCCCGGTGCTGGTCCACATGCTGCCCGAGGCGGCCGCCTCCGCCCTGCGGTGGCGGCACTCGATCCTGCCGGCCGCCCGGAACCGGGCCGGTGTGCTGGGCCTGTCCGGCGCCTGCTTCCCGTGGCGGACCATCGGCGGGCAGGAGTGCGCGGCCTACTGGCCGGCGGGCACGGCGGCGTTCCACATCGGCGCCGACATCGCCGACGCGGTGGTGCGCTACGTGGGGGCCACCGGGGATCAGGCCTTCGACGCCGACATCGGCCTGGAGGTGCTGGTGGAGACCGCCCGGCTGTGGTGGTCCCTCGGCATGGCAGACCACCGGGGCGTGTTCCGCATCGACGGGGTGACCGGGCCCGACGAGTACAGCGCCGTGGCCGACAACAACGTCTACACGAACCTCATGGCCCAGCAGAACCTGCGGGCCGCGGCGGAGGCGGCCGAGCGCTATCCCCAGGCCGCCCGGGCCCTCGGGGTGAAGGACGGGGAGGTGTCGGCGTGGCGCTCGGCCGCCGCCGGCATGGCCGTGCCCTACGACCACCGCCTCGGCGTCCACCCCCAGGCCGACGGGTTCACCGACCACCAGGTGTGGGACTTCGCCGCCATGGGTCCCGACGACTACCCCCTCCTCCTCCACGCCCCCTACTTCGACCTGTACCGCAAGCAGGTGGTGAAGCAGCCGGACCTGGTCCTCGCCATGCACCTGCGGGGGGACGCCTTCGACGACGAGCAGAAGGCGGCCAACTTCGCCTACTACGAGGCCCTCACCGTCCGGGACTCCTCGCTGGCGGCGGGCACCCAGGCCGTGCTGGCCGCCGAGGTGGGCCATCTGGAGCTGGCCCACGACTACCTGGTCGAGGCCGCCCTGATGGACCTCGACAATCTGGAGCACAACACCCGGGACGGGGTGCACATGGCCGCCCTGGCCGGGGCGTGGACCGCCCTGGTCTCGGGCTTCGGCGGGATGCGCCAGCGCCACGACGCCCTGGCCTTCGCTCCCCGCCTCCCGGCGGGGCTGACCCGGTTGGTGTTCAACCTCGGCTTCCGGGGCCGGCGCCTGCGGGTGACCGTGACCCCGGGGGAGGCCAGCTACGAGCTGGTCGTCGGTGACCCCCTGGAGGTGTGCCACCACGGTGAGGAGCTCAGCCTGGCCCACGACGGGCCGGTCACCCGCCCGGTGCCCCCGCCCCCCGACCGGGAGCGCCCCACCCAGCCCCCGGGGCGGGAGCCCCAGCGCCGCCGCCTGCGGGGTTGAACGGGCCCGTCCCGCCGATCTCCACGCCAGGTGGGCACGCGTGCCCCGGTGGTATCCTGGGGATCTGACCGAGGGGGGAAAGGGGGGCCAGGATGCATCCTGCCGCTTTCGTGTATCCACTGTTCGATGCGTTCCTCACCATCCTGTGGATTTTCCTGTTCGTCGCCTGGATCTGGCTGCTGTTCATCGTGATCGCCGACATGTTCCGGGACCCGGACCTGTCGGGGTGGGCGAAGGCCCTGTGGGTCATCGCCCTGATCGTGTTGCCGCTGTTCGGCGTCCTCGGCTACCTGGTGTTCCGGGGGTCGGGGATGCAAGAGCGCTCGGTGCGCGCCCAACGAGCGGCCGAGGACCAGTACCGGTCCTACATGCAGGACCTCGCCGGCAACGGGGCCAGCACCGCCGACCAGCTGGAGAAGCTGGCCAGGCTCCGGGACCAGGGGGCGATCTCGCCCGAGGAGTACGAGCGGGAGAAGTCCAAGGTCCTCAGCCGGACCTGAGCCCACCCCGGGCGGGGGCCTGATGGCCGGGCACCCGTCCGGCGGGGGGCCCGGGCGACCATGCCCGGGCCCCCCGGGGTGGCTACTTGATCGCCTGGGGGTTGATGGGAGAGCCGACGGCGCCGGTGATGGTGAGGGGCGGGGCCACGAAGAGGAACTCGTAGACGCCGTCGGCCGAGCAGTCCTCGGCGAGGGCCTCGAGGTCGAACATCTCCCCCAGGTGGATGCCGGC
>DASQQH010000632.1:0-2644 GCA_035643555.1 Acidimicrobiales bacterium
CACCGTGGCGACGGCCTAGGGGCAGCGAGGGCGTGGTCATGCCACCGGACCTGGAGGAGGTGCCAGTGCGTCCACCACGTTGGCCCAGCCCCTGTTCCGGGCACCGGGCGAGTACGGTCCAGGCTCCTGACCAAGTGCATCGCCGGCCCCAACCGTCGCCATGGCGAGTGCGACGCCCGGGAGGCCTCGGCCACGGCTGGTCACCGCTGGCGACCCCACGTCGTTGCACGACCTCTGCCGGTCGCTTAGAGTTGGCTGGTAGTCGCTAGCTCGCTGAGGGACCGGGGGGGTCGCTGGCCGATGGGGCAGGGGGTCCACGATGGGCGGGGGGATGACCGCCCCGCAGAGGTGGGGGTCGCGCGGCCCGGTCGGGCCGGTGGCCATGCCGGGGACCCCGGTCCGGCCGCCGGAACCGTGACGGCCTCCCTGCGGGTCCAGACCGTCCTCTACCACAGCCCGCCTGGCCAGGTTCGGACCTGGCTGGACGGGGTGGCGGCGGCCGTGGCCCAGGCCCGCCGGGCGGGGGTGGTGGGAACCGTCGAGGTGTGCGTCGGCGACTGCGCCACCCCCGGCCTCGACGCCGAGGAGGTCGACCGTCTCCTCGAACAGGCCCACCAGGGCGGGCTCGGCCCCCTCCGCTACGTGCCCTTCGGGGCCAACCTGGGCTCGGCCGGGGGCCACAACGCCCTGTTCGCCCTGGCCCCCGCGCCCGACCTGGCCCTGGTCCTCAACCCCGACGCCCTGTTGAGCCCGCAGTGCCTGGTGGGCCTGGTCCGGGCCCTCGAGGACCCGGCGGTGGGCATCGTCGAGCCTCGCCAGATCCCCCTCGAGCACCCCAAGGCCTACGACCCGGCCACCGGGGAGACCAGCTGGGCGGCGGGGACCTGCCTGGTCGTCCGCCGGGCGGTGATCGAGGCCACCGGCGGCTTCGACGCCGACACCTTCTTCCTCTACGGCGACGACGTGGACCTGTCCTGGCGGGCCCGCCTGGCCGGGTGGGGCATCCGCCATGTCCCCTGGGCCGTGGTCCACCACGACAAGCGCCTCGACGCCGAGGGCCGCCAGCGCACGACCGACGTCGAGGAGCGCTACAGCGCCGAGGCGGCCCTGCTGCTCCCCTGGAAGTACGGGCGCCCCGACCTGCTGGAGGAGCGCCAGCGCCAGTTCCTGGCCTCGGGGCTCCCCGCCCACCGGGCGGGGATCGAGGCCTTCCACCAGCGCCGGGCCGCCGCCCGCCTGCCGGCGCCCGTGCCCGGGTGCGAGGGGGTGGCCCACTTCGTGGGCAACGGCTACGGCCACTACCGGTTCTCCTACCCCCGCGGGCCACAGGAGGCCTGAGCGGTGTCGGTGGGCGAGGGGTCCCCGGCTGGCCCCGACGCCAGGGTCGTGGAGCTGGTGGCCCGCCACGGCCGGGCCGGCGTGGTGGTCGACGTGGGCTGTGGCGACGGGGCGGTGGCCGGGCCCCTGGCCGACCTGGGACAGGGGTACCTGGGCGTCGACGCCGACCCCGACGTCCTGGCCGGCCTCGCCCGGCGGGGCTTCGAGGCCCTCGAGGCCGAGGTGGCCGAGCCGGCCGGGTGGCTCGACGACGTGGTCAAGGCCCTCGACCACCGCCCCCTGGCGGCAGTGCTGGTCCGGGGCGTCATCGAGGCCCTGGTCGACCCGGAGGCCTTCATCACCGGGCTGGGGAAGCTCGTGGACCAGGCCGGTCCTGCCCCCCTGGTGGTGTCCATGGCCAACCTGGCCCCCCTCGACCGCCGGGTGAACCTCCTCCTCGGGCGGGCGGACCATGCCCCGGCCGGGGCGTTCAACGCTGCCCGGACCGGGGCCTACACCCCCGAGCGCCTGGCACAGGACCTGGCCGGGGCGGGCTGGCGGGAGGTCGAGCGGGCCGATGTCCACCTGGCCCGCGCCGACCGCCACGCCCCCGCGGACTGCGTCGCCCTCAGCCCGGCCACGGCCCTCGGCGCCTTCCTCGCGGAGCTGACCCGGCGGGCCGACGCCACCGCCACCATCGACCATGTCGTCCGGGCGTACGTCCCGGTGCTCCTCCCCGACCGCCCCGCACCGGGCGGGGCACACCGGGGGGAGGACGACGGGGCGCCGTTCCTCTCTGTCCTGGTGCGCACCCAGGGGACCAGGTGCGACACCCTGGCCGAGACCCTGGTGTCCCTGGCCGCCCAGACCTGCCGGGACTTCGAGGTGCTGGTCCTGGCCCATGACGTCAACCCCGGGGGGCTCGGGGCGCTCCGGGGCCTGATCGGGGGCTTCGGGCCGGGGCCGGTGGGAGGCGCCCGGCTCATCCCGGTGCGGGGAGGTGGACGGGCCCGTCCCCTCAACGCCGGGGTGGCCGAGGCCCGGGGCGCCTACGTGGCCGTCCTGGACGACGACGACCTCGCCTTCGCCCACTGGGTGGCGTCCTTCCGGGAGGTGGCCACCGCCCACCCGGGGAGGATCGTGCGCGCCGGGGTCGCCGCGGTTCCCCTGGGCCGGGTGACGACGACCCCCGCCCCCGCGGTGAGCGCCCTCGACGGGACGGCGTGCTACCCCGCCGGCTTCGACCTGCTCGCCCACCTGGTCGAGAACGCCAGCCCGATCTGCGGCCTGGCCATCCCCCGGAGCTGCTTCTCCGACCTCGGGCTGT
>DASQQH010000633.1:0-3316 GCA_035643555.1 Acidimicrobiales bacterium
ACCAGCGTTGGCGCAAAACGGGGTTGGTGTCTGGGGAGGCGATAGTGGCGGTAAAATCGCTATACAGTTAAGACAAGGCCTTAAGTATTCTCCCCCACACAAGGGCCTGAACAAGTTCAGCCAGGCTGCGGGCGGGGGGACGTATGGTGGTGGCCATCATGGGAATGGGAAGTCCGTGCCTCCGCCACGCTGCACTTACGATCGAATCTCCCCACAAGCTGCAAGTGCAGAGGGCTTGCAGGAACAGGCTGGGCCGGGCTACTGGGCCTCGGTGCTGTGCTCGTCCGGGACATGGCCGGGGCGACGCATATACGGGACCTACAGCCAGGGTTTCGGAGGTCCCTCCTACAAGATGAGCCCGTTCACCTATGTGTGGGTCCCGCGTGCGGGCCCCGGTCGAGTGGCACCATCCTCGGGCACCGGCTCCCTTACGCCGGTCACGCTGCCTCCGGTGGTGGAGTTGGCTCAGCGTGCGGCGGCAGCCGCAACGCTGCCGACTCCCGGGGCCCTTGGGTTCAACCCCGACCGGATCGACGGAAGATCGCCGGTCACAATCGTCAACTATCCCACGTGGTTGTGGGTTGACGGGAGCCACTGGCACTCGGTGAGGGCCCAGGCCGCCATCGGACCTGAGAGGGCGAGCGTGGTTGCGGCCCCCACCGAGGTGACGTGGCAGATGGGTGACGGTCACACGGTGACCTGCGCCGGCCCCGGGGTCCGGTGGACACCCCAGGCCGGCGCGAGCGACTGTACCTATGCGTATCCGAACGGTTCCGGCGGGCGGCTCCTCAGGGTCACCGCCACCATCCACTGGTCGGTGTCGTGGACCTCCAATGTGGGGCAGTCCGGGACCCTGCCCACGATGACCACCTCCTCATCGGCGCCACTGGAGGTGGACCAGGTGGAGACGGTCCTCACCCCGACTGGGTGAGCCCGGGCTCACAGGTCCAGAGCAGCAACCGAGTCGGGGATCACGATAGGGCGGTAGGCGAAGCGCTCGACTCAGGTCGGCGATCGCCCCGGCGGGGAGTAGGACCGGTCCACACCCGCCTCCAGAGCGGCCACGATGTCGGTTTCCATGCGGTCGCCGATCATCACGGCGTTCCCCGAGTGGGTACCCAGGAGCTGGGCGCCGAACGCACCATGAGAGGCGGCGATAGGCATCAGCACCGGGAAGGGGCGGGGGCCGTGTGCCCACACCCCGCTCGTGTCGCCGAGGTGGTTCTGGGCTTGAGGTCTGTCACCCACGAGCCCTTCTACCCCGCCCGGCCCCCGTGGCCCAGTCGTCGAGGCCCTCCGGGTCGATGTGGGGCCCGGTCAGACCGAGCCTCGATCGCAACCCGCCGGACGGGCACGGGTCGATTGGTCCGGCACTGCCCGGTGGCCCAGTCGGTGGTCGTGGCAAGGCCTGAAACCCCCCAGTGGCCAGTTGACCAGTCGGGCACCACCGGACGTGGCCCCTGAGCCGCCAGCCAGGGTGCTCGGCGACCGGGACGGGTTGGCGCCTTCGGCCGATGCCCTGCCCCGCACTCGGACTCCGAGGTCCCCGCGGGCTGGCGGTGACGGGTCGGAGCAGGCCCGACGGGTGCCGACGATCGAGGGGGGGCGACCGGGGGGCCGAGGCCCGGGGCCCCGGTGGTGGATCACGCTGCCGGACCCAGGAGCGGTTGGGAGGGTGTGGTTGCCCACCGCTAGCATCGAAGTGATGGAGCGCCCCTACCGTGTCGTCGTGGCCAAGCCCGGTCTCGACGGCCACGACCGGGGTGCGAAGGTGATCGCCCGGGCTCTCCGTGACGCGGGGTTCGAGGTGATCTACACGGGGCTGCACCAGACTCCCGAGCAGGTGGTCCAGGCCGTGATCCAGGAGGATGCCGACGCCTTGGGCCTGTCCCTGTTGTCAGGTGCCCATCTGACCCTGATCCCCGGGGTGATGGACCTGCTCAGGGCCGAGGGGGCGAGCGGTGTTCTGGTCGTGGTGGGCGGCATCATCCCCGAGGCGGACATCCCGGCCCTCAAGGAACTGGGTGTGGCCCAGGTGTTCACCCCCGGCGCCTCGCTGCCCTCGATCGCCCAGTGGTTGGCCGACGCCCTGGATCAGCGCGAGTTGGCTGGGGACGCTGGGGGTTGAGGCGCTGGTGGAGCGGCCGTTGCGCTTCACCGCGGGTGGCCGGGACAGATCGGATCCGGGTCGCAGCGCCGAGGCGGACGAGAAAGAAGGGAGACCAGTAGGTGGACCTGTTCGAGTACCAGGGCAAGCAGTACTTCGCCCGTTACGGCATCCCGACATCGCCTGGAGGAGTGGCCGACACGGCGGACGAGGCGGTCGCCCGGGCCGAGGAGGCCGGCTACCCGGTCGTGGTGAAGGCCCAGGTTCAGGTGGGGGGGCGGGGCAAGGCCGGGGGTATCAAGCTTGCCGATGACGCCGAGCAGGTGCGCTCCCACGCCAAGGCGATCCTGGGTATGGACATCAAGGGCCATACCGTGCGCCGGGTATGGGTCGAGCACGCCTCGGACATCGCCGAGGAGTACTACGCCAGCTTCACCCTGGACCGGGGCGCCAAGCTCCACTTGGGCATGGTGTCGGCCAAGGGGGGGGTCGAGATCGAGCAGGTGGCCGAGGAGGACCCCTCGGCGATCTCCCGGGTCCATATCGATCCTGTGGACGGCCTCACCCCCGACGACGCCGACCATCTGGTATCCGGCGCCGGACTACCCGAGCGGGCTCGGGCGGGGACGCGGGAGGCCCTCACCCAGCTCTACCGCTGTTTTGTTGAGGGCGACGCCGACCTGGTGGAGATCAACCCCTTGATCCTCACCCCCGATGGGCGCATCCACGCCCTGGACGCCAAGGTGACCCTCGACGACAACGCCGCGTTTCGCCATCCCGAATGGGAGGACTGGAAGGGGACGGCCGAGCTCGACGACCGGGAGCGCCTGGCCCGGGACAAGGGGCTCAACTACATCGGTCTCGACGGGACGGTCGGCATCATCGCCAATGGCGCCGGCCTGGCGATGAGCACCTGCGACGTGGTGAACCAGGTCGGCGGTGAACCCGCCAACTTCCTCGACATCGGTGGCGGCGCCAACGCGGCGGTCATGGCCGCGGCGCTCGAGGTCATCAACACCGACGAGAAGGTGGCCTCGATCCTGATCAACGTGTTCGGCGGCATCACCAGGTGCGACCAGGTGGCCAACGGCATCGTCGACGCCATCTCCCGCGTGGAGCTGGCCTCGCCGATCGTGCTGCGCCTGGACGGAACCAACGCCGCCGAGGGTCGAGCCATCCTGAAGGAGCACGAGTCCGACCGCCTGGTTG
>DASQQH010000634.1:0-3547 GCA_035643555.1 Acidimicrobiales bacterium
GGCCCAGCACGTCTCCGATCGAGAAATAGGAACGCTCCGCCACGCCTGGCCCCAACCCCTGGTCCTAGCCCGCCGGGGTGCCGGCGATGAACACCAGTTTGAACTTGCCTATCTGCACCTCGTCCCCACTGGTCAGCACAGACTCTTCGATCCGCTCTCGGTTGAGATAGGTCCCGTTGAGGGAGCCCACATCCCGTACAACGTAGTCCTGACCCTGGCGGGCAAACTCGGCATGCCGGCGGGAAACGGTGATGTCGTCGAGAAAAATGTCGCTCTCGGGGTGCCGGCCGGCCCGGGTCACGTCGGCGTCCAGGGAGTACCGGGACCCGGCGTTGGGGCCCCGCTTCACCACCAGCATCCCCACGCCCTGGGCCACCTCGGGCAACGCGAGCGACAGCTCCTCGTCGACCGGGTCCTCCTCGGGCACGAAGGTGACGGTGGTGTCGTTCACGGACGACTCCAGCGCCGCGCCACACGAGGAGCAGTAGTTGGCCCCTGGTGGGTTGGCATGTCCACAGTTGTTGCAGAACACGACGGCAACCGTACTCCCTCCCCGGTGCCCGCCTCACCTGGTCCCGGGGCGTCACCGGGCGCCCGCCCCGGGGGTCATGTCGCCCTCGTCGGCTCAGGTCTCGGCGATCAGCGTCCGGTAGCCCTCGGGGTCCAGCAGCTGGTCGATCGCCGACGTGTCGGCGGGCTCAATCACGTAGATCCATCCCTCCCCGTAGGGGTCCTCGTTCAACTTCTGGGGCGCGTCCGACAGCTCGCTGTTGACCTCGACCACGGTCCCGCTCAGCGGCGCGTAGACGTCAGAGACCGACTTGGTCGACTCGACCTCCCCGACCGCCGCTGCAGCTTCCACCCTGGCGCCCGGCTCGGGGAGCTGGACGAACACGACGTCGCCCAGGGCGTCCTGAGCGTAGTCGGTGATGCCGACCCGGGCCCGACCATCCTCGAGGCGGACCCATTCGTGGTCGGACGTGTAGCGGAGACCGTCGGGCACGTTCATGGGCGGGACCCTACCGGATGACCGGGACCTCGACGCTGGGCCGACGGCCTGGGCCCTGTCCCGGGGCGGCCGCCGCGCCCGCCGGCCGGGTCCCACTCGGGGACCCAGGGCCGCCCCCTGAGGGCCCCCCGGCGGCCACGCCAGCGGGGGCCAGGTCCGGTCCCGCTACTTCCCCGGTGAGGCCAGGGCCTGGCGGGCCCGGGGCAGATAGGTCGCCACCGCCAGCCAGGAACCCGCCATCCCGAGCACGACGAAGGCCCAGGCGGCGTCCTCGGAGAACTGGTGCCAGGACAGATCGGAGTGGCCCACCAGGAACAGGGGGAGGGCGAACATCAGGGCGAAGGTGCCGGCCTTCCCCAGCCAGGTGACGTCGATCCGGGACCCGCCCCTGGCGGCGAGGAACATGACACCCCCCGAGACGAGGGCCTCCCGGGCCACCACCACCGCGAACACCCACACGGGCAGGGCGCCGTAGACCACCGAGCCGATGGCCCCCACCGCCAGCAGGGCGCGATCGGCGGCGGGATCCAGCACCTTGCCCAGGGTCGACACCTGCCCCAGGTGCCGGGCCGCCATCCCGTCCACCCAGTCCGTGGTGCCCAGCGCGGCCAGCAGGCACCCCGCGGCCACCACGTCGTTGGCGCCGAAGAGCAGCCACAGGAACCCCGGGACGCAGGCCAGACGGACCAGGGAGAGCAAATTGGGCAGGGTGAGCGCCCGGTCCGGGTGGTCGCTGCGCCCCCCCGGGACCGCCCGACCGGCCACCATGGCGGTCAGGCGCCGTTCCGCCCCGGCCCCAGGCCGGTGCCCTCGAAGCTGGCCGCGACCTCGGCCGGCCCGGCGGCCGCCTGCGGTGACGCCGTGCCGTTGGCGCCGGGGCCCGCCATCATCTCCACCTCCCGGGGACGCACCTCCTCCCCGCAGTGCCGGCAGGTGAGGACGGGGTGGCCCTGGCCCCCGCACACGCTGTGGCGGACCACCACCGGGGGCCCGTCGGCATCGGTCGTCCACCGATCGCCCCAGCGCATCAGCGCCATGATGACCGGATAGAGGTCACGGCCCTTCTCGGTCAGGTGGTACTCGTAGCGGGGGGGATGCTCGCAGTACCGGTGTCGCTCCAGCACCCGGTGGTCCACGAGACGCTGCAGGCGCTCGGCGAGCACGGTGCGGGCGATGCCCAGATCCCGCTGCAGATCTTCGAACCGCCGCACCCCGCCGAAGGCGTCGCGGAGGATGAGCAGGGTCCACCACTCCCCCACGACCTCGAGGCTCCGGGCGATCGAGCAGTTCATCTCGGCAAAGCTCGTCCGGTACACCGACACCACCCTAGGGGGCAGGGTCAGGCTCCCGCTCGGCCAACCGGGGCGGGGGCCCCCCGCCGAGGGTGTCGACCACCGCCCGCTCCAGGGTCGCCAGCGCCCCTGGCGCCGTCACCCGCCGCCCCTGGCCGTCGACCAGGTAGAAGGTGTCGACGACCTCGTGGCCCAGGGTCTGGACCTTGGCGTGGCGGATGTCGAGGCCAAGGTCGGCGAAGACCCCCGCCAAGCGGTGGAGGAGGCCCACCTCGTCGGCTGCCCACACCTCGACCACCGTGGCCCTGGTCGAGGCCCCGAGGTCCACCCGGACCCGGGGGCCGGGCGTCGGGACCCGGCGACGACGGGCGTAGGACCGGGCCCTGGCGGCCAGGGCGGGACCGAGACTCCCCGGGGCCGCCGACACCTCCCGGAGGCGGGCGGCCACCTGGTCCCAGTCCGGCGTCCCGCCCAGCTCCGGGGTGACCGTGTACTCCGAGACCGCCACCCCCTCGCCGGACCAGGCGTCGGCGGCCACCACCTCGAGACCCTCCAGCGCCAGGACCCCGGCCACCAGGGAAAGCAGCCCGGGACGGTCGGGAGCGGCCACCGTCAGGCGGTCGTCCTCGGCGAGCACCACCAGCCCCGAGGCGGCCCGGGTGACCAGCTCCCGGTGCCGGGGCAGGGGGAACGTGGGCGGCTCCTGCGGGTGCTCGCCCGCCAGGACCCGTTCGGTGCGTGTGACCAGGTCGGCAACCAGCGCCCGCTTCCAGGGGGTCCAGGCCCACGGGCCGGTGGCCGCGGCGTCGGCCTCGGTGAGGGCGGCCAGGAGGCCCAGGGTCTCCCGGTCGCCGACCGCGCTCGCCACCAGCTGGGTCGTGGCGGGGTCCGACGGGTCCCGGCGGGTGGCGGTGTCGGCCAGGAGCAGGTGGTGGCCCACCAGGGTGCCCAGCCGGGCGACGTCATCGGGGGGGAGGCCCAGGCGGGGGCCCACGTCGCCCACCAGGGCCGCCCCGGCCAGGGAGTGGTCGCCCGGGGAGCCCTTGCCCAGGTCGTGGAAGAGGGCAGCGAGGAGCAGGAGGTCGGGACGGTGCACCCGACGGACCAGGGAGGCCGCCTCGGCCGCGGCCTCGAGGAGGTGCCGGTCGACCGTGAACCGGTGGTAGGCGTTCCGCTGGGGGCGGTTGCGGACCCGGGACCACTCGGGGAACAGGCGGACCAGGAGGCCGGCCTGGTCCAGGTCCTC
>DASQQH010000635.1:0-6731 GCA_035643555.1 Acidimicrobiales bacterium
GAGCCCCTACCAGTGGCTGGCCGAGGCACTGCCCCCCGGCGAAGGGTCGGTCCTGGACCTCGCCTGCGGCAGCGCCCCGTTGGCGTCGGACCTGTCGTCCCGGGGGTGGGTCGGCGTGGACCTGTCGCTTGCGGAGCTCGCCCGTGCACGGCCGCGGGGCGGGGCGGCGATGGCCCAGGCGGACGCGGCTGCCGTGCCGGTTGCCACCAGCTCCGTCCCGGCGGTGGTGTGCTCGATGGGCCTCATGGTCCTCCAGCCGCTCCCGGCGGTCGCGGCCGAGCTGGTCCGGGTCCTCGTCCCCGGGGGGACCCTCGTGGCCCTGGTCCCCGCGACGTTCCCCCTCACCATGGGCGACGTCCTGCGCACGGCTCGCCTCCTGGCCGCTCTGTCCCGATGGCGGCTCTCCTACCCCAACGAGGACGTCGTCCGGCGTCCGAGGGCGGCCCTCGCCGCGCTGGGGCTGCAGGTGATCTCGGATGAGCGACGACGGTTCGTGTACCCGGTGGCCACCCGTGCGGCAGCCGCCCGCCTCGTCCACTCCCTCTACCTGCCGGGCGTCGGGCAGGCCCAGGTGGCCGACGCCCGGCAGGTCGTGGACCGGTGGGTGGGCACGGAGGTGGGCGTGCCACTTCGGCGCCTGGTCGCTCGGGCACCGGCATGAGGCGTCCGGGCCCACCGGGGCGGGGGCCGGGCCCGACCGCGGAGGGGATGGCCCGTTCCGGCCGGGACAGCCGCCGCGACCTTGTGAGCAGCGCCCCGACGCCCCAGGGTCCCGGTTGTGCCCCGGGAGGGCGGCGTCCCGGCGGGTGGGGTCGCCGCAGGGTCCCACCGAGGGGACGCGGCGAGGCGTCACCTCGGGGTCCGGCATCCTGTGCTACGGGCGGTCGCCTTGTCGGAGGGGGAAGAGCGCGCCCAGCAGGCGTTCCGGCGGGGACAGTGCTCCCGGTGGGGCGGAGCCTGCCTCGGGGGGGCTCAGTCCCCCGCCCCGGCGGCGATCGTGTCGGCCACCTGTCCCACCCGGGAGCCCCCGGTGCCCATGGTCCCCCGGGCCCGGCGCTCGGCCAGGACGGCCTCGATGGCCTGGGCGGTGTCCTCGTCGGCCTCCAGCAGGGCGTCGGAGTCGAGGTCCTGGAAGTCGATGACCCCCATGTCCACGAAGGCTGCCTGGACCTTGGGCCCCCACAGGCCGATCTTCTTCACGTTGGGCACGATCCGGGAGAAGAGGAGCTTGCGGAACTCGCCCATCATCTGGGCCTCGTTCACGTAGGCCATGCACTCGGCCACCGGGAGGTCCAGGCGCTGCCACACCTCCTCGGCAAGGAAGCGGTCCCGCAGCAGGTAGCTCGCCTCGACCACGAACTCCTCCCGCTCGTCCCGCTCGGCCTGGGTGAGCTCCCGGTAGGCGTCCTGGAGGGCGAGGATACCGAAGGCCACGTGGCGGGCCTCGTCGCTCATGACGTAGGCGTTGATGGACTTGGCCAGGGGCTCCTCGGTGAAGTCCCGGATGAGGCCGAAGGCCCCGAGCGCCACGCCCTCGATCATCATCTGCATGCCCAGGTAGGTGTAGTCCCAGCGGCGGTCGGTGATGGTCTCGTTGAGCAGCTGGCCCAGGTGGCGGTTCACCGGGTACACGAGGCCCAGCTTCTCCAGGAGGTAGCGCTTGTAGATCTCCACGTGGCGGGCCTCGTCCACCACCTGGGTGGCGCCGTAGAACTTGGCGTCGAGGTCGGGGACGGTCTCCACGATCTTGGCGGCGCACACCAGCGCCCCCTGCTCCCCGTGGAGGAACTGGCTGTTGACCCAGGCCGCGGTGTGGCGACGGACCTCGTCGCGCTGGGCCCGGCTCAGCTTCTCCCACACCGCCGAGCCGTAGATGGGGACCTGGTAGTCGGGCATCCCCCCCTGGTCGGTCGGGTCCACCTCGATCGACCAGTCGATCCGGCTGGTGGCGTTCCACTGCTTGTCCTTGCCCTTCTCGTACAGGCCGAGGAGGCGATCGCGGCCCTCGTCGTAGTTCCAGTCGAAGACCACCTCGGCCTCGTGGCCCGGGATCCGCCACTGGGTCTGGTCCACGGGCAGGGTGTAGATGCGCTCCGACACGGTCAGACCTCCTTGAGTCCGGTGACAAGCAGGGTGGCCAGCCCCGAGGCCACCTCCTCGATCGAGTCCTCGGGCGGGGTGACGCCGTAGCTCACCAGCAGGCGGGTGATGGCGTCGGCGGCCCGGTGGACCTCGGTCTCGGACAGGTGGGGGAGCCAGGACCGCAAGAGGTCCTCGGCCACGGGGGCGGCCGCGGAGAGCACCGGACTCCGGCTGGTCAGCAGGTACGGCAGCAGGGCCTCGGGCTCGGCCTGCAGCAGGCGGTCGAGCAGCGGATGGTCCCGGGCGGCACGGAGGCACTCGGCGACGAGGGCCTCCATGGCCGGGCGCAGCTCGGGCTGGCCCTCGATCGCCCGGGACACCCTGGCGATGAAGGCCTCCTCCTCCCGGAGGATCACCGCCGCCACCAGCTCCGCCTTGGTGGCGAAGTAGCGGTACACGGTGGGTCGGGACAGCCCGGCAAGCCTGGCCACGTCCCCCAGGGAGGCCCGGGTGAGGCCGTGCCGGGACAGGGCCTCGAGCGCTGCGTCCAGGATGGCGGTGCGGGTGTCCTGGCGGGCCTGCCCGGGCCCCCGGCCACGCTCCCCGCCACGGCCTCCGCCATGACCTCCGCCATGACTTCCGCCGGCACCATCGGCCATGATGCGATGATACACAAACGGTAATGTTGTAACAAGAGCCCGGCCAGCGGGGCCTGGCCCGGGCGCTTGGAACCAGCGCCGCCGGGCGGGGGACGGGCTGGTGGTGGCGGCTCGGGCCCACGGGGGCGATGGGCGCCACGGGCCGCGGCGGCCGCGTTCGGCGGGGCTCAGGCCGATGTCGGCGGCGAGGCGGGAGGCGTGTTCCGTGGTGGGCCCTCCACACGCCCGGTGAGGGTGCCGTCCTCCCCGAAGAGCACCTCCCGCCAGTGACCGGTGAGCTCGGTGGCGTCCCAGTCGTCGGGGTGGAACCCCCGCCGGTTGTAGGAGCGCAACCGGCGGGCCACGCCCGGGGCCAGGAACGGCGAGCGGCGGAGCCCAACGGCGCTGCGGACCAGGCGGGGCAGGTTCCAGCTGGCCGGGTCGCGCAGCAGGGACCCCACGGTGGCCAGCACCACCGCCGCCAGGAACCCGACGGTCACCGCGTTCATCACCACCACCCGCCGCCAGTGGCCGCCGTCCACCTGCTGGTAGACGTCGAAGGCCACGGACTTGTGCTCGGACTCCTCCAGGGCGTGCCACAGGAAGAACGACCGCACCGCCTCGGTGTCGAGCATGGCCTGGGCCCGGGGATCACCGAGGAGCACCTCGGCCAGGGTGGCGGTGTAGTGCTCCAGGGCGGCGGTGACGGCCAGGCGGACCGGCCCGCCCGCCAGGCGCTCGACCGCCTTGAGGACCTGGTCGGTGCGGCGGTCGATGAGCCGGGTGGGATAGCCGAGGCGCTGGAACGCCTCGTTGAGCTGGCGGTGCGCCCGCCCGTGCATGGCCTCCTGGCCGATGAACCCCGCCACCTGCCGGTTGAGCTCGGGGTCGGTGACCTCGTGGCGGTAGGCGCGGACCGACCGGACGAAGAAGTCCTCACCGTTGGGGAAGAGCGAGGAGAGCACCGCCACCACGTGGCTCATGACCAGGTCGCCGCTCACGTAGTGGCGGGGCAGCTCGCCGTCCTCCTGGGTGAAGGCGACGCGCCTGGTGGGCACGGTTCGGGCCGGGATCATGAGAGCACCTCCCGTGACGGGGACCTGCGGCCCTCGGTCGGGGGCCGGGCGGGGCTTTCGAACACGTAGTCCTCCAGGGGAAAGCCCTGGGCCGACCGCCACGCCTGGGCGGAGCTGGTGGGTCGGAGGAAGGGGGTGTCGCCGTGGTGGTCGAAGTAGTAGCTGTGGGCGGTGGCGCAGTTGTTGGTGTGGAACAGCGAGGTGTCGAGGCGCCGGCGCATCGCCTCGGTCCACCGGTCGGTGGCCCCCTGGGTCACCTCGACGGCCGTGGCCCCCCGGCGGTGGGCCTCCCGGATCACCCGGACGATGTGGGTGGCGGCGGTCTCCACCAGGGTGTGCCAGGTCCCCCCGGTCCAGCCGTAGGGGCCGAAGATCATGAAGTGGTTGGGCAGGCCCGGCAGGCTGACCCCCTCGTAGGACGCCAGCCGCTGGGTGGCGTAGAACGTGGCCAGATCGAACCCGCCCCGGCCCCGCACCGGCGTCCTCCGGAAGTTCTCGGGGTCGCTCGCCAACCTGAACCCGGTGGCGAGGACCAGGACGTCGGCCGGCCGCTCCACGCCGTCCGCGGTCCGCACGCCGTCGGCCGTGACCGCCTCGATGGGGTCGGTCACCAGCTCCACGTTGGCCCGGTTGAAGGTCCTGAGGTAGGTGTTGGACACCGACGGCCGCTTGCAGCCCAGCCCGTAGTCGGGGGTCAGCCTCGCCCGGAGCCCGGGGTCCCGCACCTGCAGGCGGTACCACAGGCGCCGGTTCAACCAGGCCAGCCCCTCCGCCACGAAGGGCATCCGAGCGTGGGAGACCACCAGGTCGACCAGGGCCGCCTCCATCCCCCGGGTCGCAGCCCTGCGCACCAGGTCCTGGACCCCGGGCGCCCGCCGGTAGAAGCGCCGCAGCAGCGCCGGGGTGGCCAGATCGATCTTGGGGCCCACCCAGATCGGTGTCCGCTGGTACACGTCGAGGTTGCCCACCACGGGGGCGATCTCGGGGAGGAGCTGCACGGCGGAGGCCCCCGTGCCCACCAGGGCCACGCGCCGGCCGGCGAGGTCGTAGTCGTGGTCCCAGGCCGCCGAGTGCATGACCTTGCCGGCGAAGGCGTCCAGCCCGGGGATCCCCGGTGGCTTGGGGTCCACGAAGGCGCCGACGGCGCTGACAACGAACCGGGCGGTCACCTCGCCCCCGCCCACGTGCAGTCGCCACAGGTGGGCCTCCTCGTCCCACACCCGCTCGGTCACCCCGGCTCCCAGGCGGACGTGGGGCCGGACCCGGTAGCGGTCGGCGAGGCGGTCGATGTAGGCCTTGACCTCCCACCCCCTGGCGAAGGTCCGCCGCCAGTCGGGGTTCAGGCGGTAGCTGAACTGGTAGGCCTGGGCGGGGATGTCGACGGCGACGCCGGGATAGGTGTTGTCCCGCCAGGTTCCCCCGATGTCGTCTGCCCGCTCCAGGATCACGAACTGGTCGATCCCCGCCCGGGCCAGGGCGATGCCCATCCCGATGCCCCCCAGGCCGGCGCCGATGACCACCACCTCGTGGTCCGCCGCCTCGTGGTCCACCCCCTCGCGTCCCGCCCTCATGTTACCGAACGTTACACCCCGCCCTGCCGGGGCCGTCCACACCGACGGCCGGGGGAGACCCCGGCCCGGGGTGGCCACGGGTCCGCCGGGCGCCGTCGGCTGGACCAGGGCGCCCGCTGCCCAGGCGGGGGAGCACACTGGGCGATCGTGAGCACCGCCCCGATGCCCACGCGGTGTCGCCCGACCCCGGCGAGGTCGCCTCCCGTGACGGGATGGTTACGGGGGGCAGGTGGATGCGGCGGTGGCGCTGGAGGGCGCCGGGGGCTCTTTCGTACTGTCATGGGGTGCCGGCAGGGCCCATCGTTGTGGGAGAGCGGAAGGAGGACCCATGCAGTTTGGCCTGTTCATCCTGGCCGACTACCGGGACCCGGAGGTCTCCCACCAGGAGCGGTTCGCCCAGTTCATGGCCCAGGTGGACCTGGCGGAGTCGCTGGGGTTCGATTCGGTGTGGTTCGCCGAGCACCACTTCAGCCCCTACGGCCTGCTCGGCAACACGCTGACCATGGCCGCCGCGGCGGCGGTACGGACCAGGCGGGTGCGTCTGGGGACCGGCATCGTCATCGCCCCGTTCATGCACCCCCTGCGCCTGGCGGAGGAGGCGTTCATGGTCGACGTGCTGTCCGAGGGACGCCTGGACCTGGGGTTGGGGCGGGGGTACCAGCCCGCCGAGTTCCGCAAGCTCGGCCAGCGCATGGAGGACGCCCAGGGCAAGTTCGACGAGGCCCTGGAGGTCCTGGAGGAGGCGATGGCCAACGAGGCCTTCTCCCATCACGGGCGGTACTGGGCCTTCGACGATGTCGTCGTGCAGCCCCGGCCGGTGCAGGACCCCCTCCCGGTCTGGGTGGCCGCGGCCAGCCCGGGGACCTTCGAGCGACTCGGCCGACAGCGGCGGCGGGTCCTGACGTCCCCCAACTTCACCCCGGCCGAGCTGGTCCGGACCCTCAACGAGACCTACCTCAGGGCCTACGCCGGGGCGGGGGAGGTGCCGGCCGACGGTGTGGCGCTCCCCATGCTCAAGCAGGTCTACGTCGACCGCGACCCCCGGGCGGCCCAGGAGACCCCGAAGGAGGCCTCCCTGGCGTACTTCAGGCTGCTCGGTCACCTGATCGCCGACGAGGCCGAGGAGCACGAGTCCTACGAGCTGTACGCCCGGACGAAGCGGCACCTGGAGACACTCCGGTACGAGACCCTCCTCCAGGACGGCGTGGTCTTCGGGACCCCGGCGGAGGTGACCGAGAACATGGTGCGGCACTGGCGGGACCTGCACGTGAACTACTTCCTCACGTGGTTCGACTTCGGTGGGCTCCCCTGGGAGGAGGTGACGAGGTCCATCGAGACCTTCGCCGAGGAGGTGATGCCCGCCG
>DASQQH010000636.1:0-2824 GCA_035643555.1 Acidimicrobiales bacterium
GCGGCGGTACCTCCTGGTGCCCGGGATCCGCTCGTCGCGCATCAACGTCCTGGACACCAAGGCCGACCGGCGCCAGCCCCCGCTGACCAAGGTGGTCCAGCCCGAGGAGCTGGCCAAGGCCGGCTACTCCCGGCCCCACACCCTCCACTGCGGCCCCGACGGCCTGTTCCTGTCCAACCTCGGCGGGGCGGGCCAGGACGGCCCCGGCGGCATCGCCATGCTCGACCACGACTCCTTCGAGGTCCTCGGCGCCTGGGAGGTCGACCGCGGCCCCCAGTACCTGGCCTACGACTTCTGGTGGCACCTGGGGGCCGGCGTGTTGGTCAGCAGCGAGTGGGGCACCCCCTCCATGATCGAGGACGGGATCGTCCCCGAGCTCCTGCTGGGGCGCAAGTACGGCCACGCCATCCATTTCTGGGACCTGGCGTCCCGGCGGCACGTCCAGACCCTGGACCTGGGGGACCAGTACCAGATGGCCCTCGAGGTCCGCCCGGCCCACGACCCCACCAAGACCTACGGCTTCCTGGGCGTGGTGGTCAACGTCGAGGACCTGTCGGCGTCGGTGTGGACCTGGCACCGGGACGGCGACCGGTGGGCGATCGACAAGGTCATCGAGATCCCCGCCGAGCCCGCCGAGGCGACCGACCTGCCCCCCCTGCTCCAGGCCTTCGGCGCCGTCCCCCCGCTGGTGACCGACATCGACCTGTCGGTGGACGACCGGTTCCTCTACGTGTCCTGCTGGGGGACCGGGGAGCTGCGCCAGTACGACGTCAGCGATCCCTTGCACCCCCGGCTCACCGGCTCGGTGCGGATCGGGGGCATCGTGGGCAACCGGCCCCACCCCTCCTCGCCGGCCCCCCTCAGGGGTGGGCCCCAGATGGTGGAGGTCAGCCGGGACGGCCGGCGTGTCTACTTCACCAACTCCCTGTACGGCGCCTGGGACGACCAGTTCTACCCGGAGGGGGTGGGCTCCTGGCTGACCAAGGCCGACGCCGACCCGGACGGTGGGCTGGCCATCGACCCGGGGTTCTTCGTCACCGACTTCCGGGGCCTCAGGGTCCACCAGGTCCGCCTGGAGGGGGGCGACGCCTCCTCGGACTCCTACTGCCGGGCCTGACGAGCGGCGGGCACGGTGGCCAGGATGAACGACGTTGGGGGCATGGCGGGCTTCGGGCCCGTCGATCCCACCGAGGATCCCGTTGGCTTCCACGCCGACTGGGAGGCACGGGTCTTCGCCCTGGTCTCCGCCTGCGTGCGCCGGGGCGCCTACACCCTCGACGAGTTCCGTGACGCCATCGAGCGTCTCCCGCCCGGGGAGTACCTGGCCGCCTCCTACTACGAGCGCTGGCTCGCCGCCGCCGAGACCCTGGCGGTGGAGAAGGGCCTGGTGGCCGCCACCGGGGCGGCCGGTGGCGGCCCGTGAGCGGTGCCTTCCGCCCGGGGGACCGGGTGAGGGTGCGCCCCGTCGACCCCGACCACCACACCCGGGCTCCCCGCTACGTGCGGGGTGCGACGGGGACGGTGGCCGAGCTCCAGGGCTCCCATGCCCTCCCCGACGAGGTCGTTGCCGGCGCCCGCCCGCCGTCGGTCCAGACGGTCTACGCCGTCACCTTCCCGGCGGCCGAGCTGTGGGGGGAGGGTGACCACACCGTCACCGTCAACCTGTGGGAGGCCTACCTCACCCCCGCAGGCGACGAGGAGGGCCCCCGACCGTGAGCACCGGCCACACCGACGCCCGGCCGGCGGAGCGCCAACGACGCCTCGAAGCGGCCCTGGAGGAGGCCGGGGTGGTCAGCGGGACGGACCTGGACGCCATGCTCGACCGCTACCTGGCCACCGCCTCCCCGGCCAACGGCGCCCGTCTCATCGCCCGGGCCTGGGTGGACCCGGGGTTCCGGGAACGGTTGCTCGCCGACGCCAACGCCGCCATCGGGGAGCTCGGCCTGTCCATGGGCGGTGGCGTCCAGCCACAGGTGCTGCGGGTCGTGGAGAACACGGCGAGGGTCCACAACGTCGTGGTGTGCACCCTGTGCTCCTGCTACCCCCTCGCCCTCCTCGGTCCCTCCCCGTCCTGGTACCGCAGCGAGGCGTACCGCTCCCGGGTGGTGCGACGGCCCCGAGAGGTCCTGGCGGAGTTCGGCCTGGTGGTGGAGGACTCGGTGGAGCTCCGGGTCTGGGACGCCAGCGCGGAGACCCGCTATCTGGTGCTCCCCCGCCGCCCGGCGGGGACCGGGGACCTCGACGAGGAGGCGCTGGCGGCCCTGGTCACCAGGCGGGGCATGATCGGCACCGCGGCCGTGTGAGGCGGCCGGCGCCCAGCGACAGCCCGGGACGGGAGGGAGGCCCCTGATGGACCTGGAGGAGTTCTACGAAGCCGACGAGCGCCGCCGCTCCTCCGTCGAGGTGGAGGTGGGCAGGGACTGGCGTGACGCCAACGGCGTCCGCTACGAGCTCTCCTGGGTGGCCGACACCGGCGAGCTCTACGTGATGCGCGAGCCGGAGCCGAGCGGCTCGATCATCGATCCCTGGGGGGACTGGGTGAGCTCCTCCCTCCCCGACGAGGCCCTCACCGTGGAGGTACTCGGGTATCTCCCGACCCGGGAGGACATGGAGACCGTGCTGGGTGGCTGGGAGCACGCCATGACCGGGCACAACAGCATCACCTGGGTCATGGAAGCCCTGCACCGGGCGGGTGTCCGGCCGGCGGGGGCGCCGGCTCCCCCGCCCGACCAGTGAGGGTGGCGGTCCCGGCACCGCCGGGGCCCGGGACGCCACCGGTCCCGGCTCTCTGGGCGAGGTGGCGGTCCCCGAACCACGGCCGGAG
>DASQQH010000637.1:0-2973 GCA_035643555.1 Acidimicrobiales bacterium
AGGACCACTTCCCGGCCCACCGGCGCTTCGTCGACCTGCACGCAAACGGGGCGCTGGCCGACCCACAGGAGGTGGCCCGGGCGATCTGGTCGCTGCTGGACCGCCCGGTCCCCAACGGCAGCGTCGTGGACCGCCAGGCGCTCGGGGCCGGTCCCCGCCGGCCACCCGGGAACGGGTGAGCCGGCGGGAAGCCCCCACCCTCAGGCGCCGACCGCCTGGGTGTAGGGCTTGGTCGGCGTCCCGTCGGTGGTGAAGGTCCCGTGGCCGGTCTCCCGGACGTGACGGAACCGGTCGGCCCGGGCGGGGGAGATCCCGGCCATGGTGCCCTGGTGCCGGGGGCCCGTCCAGCCGCACTGGCAGGCGGCCCAGACCTGCCCCGACGGCCCCTGGCCCTCGCTGTGGAGTGCGATGCGGTAGGTCATGATCGACAGTGTCCCCGACATGGCGGGCCCTGTCGAGGGCCCTGACAGCTGACCACACGGGGCCCGCCGCCCCCGGTGCTCTAGCTCACCAGGCGCTGCACCGTGGCTGCGGTGGCCGGGCCGTCGTAGGCAAGGCCACCGTCGCGGAGCCCGAGGCACCGGTCGGCATGGGCCACGAAGTCGAGCGAGTGGGTGGCCACGATGAGCGACGCCCCCCGCTGGGCCTCCTCGTCGAGGAGGGAGAGCAGCGCCTCCTTGCCCGGGGCGTCGAGGCCGACGAAGGGCTCGTCCACCAACAGCACCTGGAACGGGCGACACAGCCCCAGGGCGATGGCGGTCTTCTGCCGGAGCCCCCGGCTGAAGCGGGAGGGGAGGTCCTCGGCGCGCTCCTCGAGGCCCAGGCGCTCCAGCACCTCCCAGCCACGGTCGACCCAGTCCCCCGCCCCGTGGAGCCGGGCCACGTACTCCAGATGCTCGATGACCGACAGGTCGTCGTAGAGGACCGGGTTGTCCGAGATGTAGGAGGTGACCGAGCGGGCCTCGATCGATCCGGCCACCGCCCCGAGCACCCGCAGCTCCCCGTCGGTGGGCTCGAGGAGGCCGGCGGCGATCCGGATGAGGGTCGTCTTGCCCGAGCCGTTGGGGCCGACCACCACCACCCGCTGCGCCCGGTTCACCTTGACCGTCAAGTTGTCCAGGGCCACGAGGTCCCCGTAGTCCTTGGTCAGCCCGTCGGCCACGAGGGCGGGGCCCCGCCGGCCGTCCTGGCCCGCCCGGCGCTGCTGGCCCTGCCGCTGGTCCCCCCCCTGGCCCCGGCCGGCGTCCTGCTTGGCGCCTGCCCGACGGTCCCGGCTCATGCCTGCCCCACCCGCTCGGGGGCCGGCCCCGCCGGGCGCATCGACCGCCGGGACAGCCAGCTGAAGGTGCCGATGGGCGCCACCAGGGCGATCACCGCCCAGTTGATGGCCGCCCCCAGGGGGGGATGGTGGGTGGCGGCCGCATGGTGGGCCACCAGCACCGGCAGGAGGCCGATGAAGGCGACGGTCGGCGGGATCAGCTCCCGCAGGAACGTCTTGATGCCGGCCAGCTCCGGCTGGAGCGCCATGACATCCGAGGTGACCTGGGGCTCCCGCACGACGCTCACCGTCGCCCCCCCGACCGCGGCCAGGGCGGCGGGTATGACCGTGAGCCCGCCCACCGCCGCCACCAGGTGGAGGGATCCGCCCATGGCGGCGGCGACACCGAGGCCGACCAGGCACACCCCGATCATGAGCACCGAGGGGACCGCCAGGTGGCGGAGCAGCACCCAGCCCTCCACGTGGGGGAACGACGACAGCCGGTCG
This sequence comes from Acidimicrobiales bacterium, assembly GCA_035643555.1. Classification (GTDB taxonomy): domain Bacteria; phylum Actinomycetota; class Acidimicrobiia; order Acidimicrobiales; family JAJPHD01; genus DASQQH01. The sequence goes on from DASQQH010000637.1 coordinate 1,766, forward strand.
GTGCGGTCCACCTCCTGGGCCAGGGGCTCCACCGAGTCCAGCGCGGCCACCCACAGCGCCAGGGCGGCGATCACCACCAGCGCCGTGGTGCCCGACCACACCAGGCGGAGGCACACGCCGGCCACGGCCCCCAGGACCACCAGGCGCAGGAACCGGCGCGCAGGCCAGCGCAGGATCCCCTGCCAGCCCCGCTTCCAGATCGCCAGGCCCAGCGACCGCCCGGGGCGGCGGCCGAGGGGGAGCCAGGGCCGGCGGCGGGAGCGCTCCTGGGAGAGCTGGCGCCGCAGCACCATCACCGTGCGCAGGTCCCGGGTGGTGGCGGCGAACCGGAGCTGGCCCACGAGGGTCGCCCGCCGCTCCGCCGCCTCGATCGACAACCCGCCGACCTGGAACAGCCCCACCACGGCCAGCGCAAGCGTCACCGCCACCCCGACCAGGGCCTCGAGGTGCACCCGGAGGGGCCACAGGGCGAGCTGGCCCAGCATGGTGAGGGGGGAGGTGACCGTCCCCAGGTACAGGTCGGCGGCGGACCAGGCCACCACGGCCACCCCCACGGCCATCGCGGCCAGCCGGGGCAGCCGGCGGCCAGACGCCGCCAAGCCCGCTCCCAGGCACCCCACCCCGGCCAGACCCCCGACCGCGCCGCAGGCCAGGATCCAGGCTGCGGGGGACCCGTGGAGGTCCCGCCAGGCGACCACCCCCACGATGGCGCCGCACACCGACCCGGCGAAGGCTCCCGAGCGCAGTTGCTGGAAGGCGGGCCCCCGCAGGGCCGCGTTCCGGTCCACCGGCGCCAGGAGGAGATGGCGGACGTCGGCCGCCTCCAGGGCCAGCGGGCCGCCGCGGCCCGCGGACCGCAGGGCCACGGCCACCCCCAACGCCACCACCGCCCCGATGGCCGCCGCCCCGTGCTGGGTCAGGAGGACGAGGCGGTGCCCGGTCACCGGGCGGTCTCCGGTCACCCCCGACAGGGCCACGATGGCCACGCCGGCGCCGATGGCCGTCAGGTACGCACGGTAGAGGGCCTCGAAGAAGTCGATGTGGGCGATGCGGTGGCGAAACCGCGCCCGGCGCAGGGCGACGATGGCACTGCGGTCCACGGTCACGGCCACGACCCTGCACGGTAGCCGAACCGCCCTGGTCCCCAGCATCGGCGGGTCCTGTGGGCGGGCGCCTACCCTCGGTCCCGGGTGAGGTCGGCGAGCGTG
>DASQQH010000638.1:0-2302 GCA_035643555.1 Acidimicrobiales bacterium
CCGGGCGGTGGCCGGGCGGATGGTGCTCATGTCGATGACCAGGGTGCCCGGCTTGGCGTGGGCCAGGACCCCCTCCTCCCCCAGCACCACCTCGGCCACGTCGGGGGAGTCGGGGAGGACCGTGATGACCACCTCGGCCCCGGTCGTGGCCTCCGCCACGCTGGTCGCCCCCCTGCCGCCCTGCTCGACCAGGCGGTCCACCTTCGGCCGGCTCCGGTTGTAGCCGACGACGTCGTGGCCCGCCGTGACCAGGTTGGCCGCCATGGGACCGCCCATGATGCCGAGCCCGATGAATCCAATCGTGGTCACAGTTCACACCTCCGTGGCGCTGGGGCCGCCCGAGCCCCGTCGCTCGGGCGGTAGCCAACCAAAGCTCTCGGCCGAGGGGCCGAGGGGACGGTACTCGAGGCCCACATAGCCCCGGTAGCCGGCGGCTGCCAGGGCGTCCAGGGCGGCGGGGAAGTCGATATCCCCGGTGCCCGGCTGGTGGCGACCCGGATCGTCGGCCACCTGCACGTGGCCGATCCGGCCCGCCTGGGCCCCGATGGTGGCCACCAGGTCCTCGCCCTCCCGGTGCAGGTGGTAGAGGTCGGCGAGCAGGGCCAGGTTGGTCGCCCCCGTGGCCTGTCCCACCCGGTCGATGACGGCCGCGGCGTCGGCCGCCCGGGCCAGGGGGAAGCGGGGGCTGTCGGTCGTGTTCTGGGTCTCCACCAGGACCGTGGCCCCGATGCGGGCGGCGGCGGCGGCCGCCAGCGCCAGGTTCTCGGTGGCGAGGTCGTCCTGGGCGGCGGGCGCAACCCCCTCCACCCGGTTGCCGTAGAGGGCGTTGAGCGCCCGGCATCCGGTGGCCTCGGCGATCGCCACCGTCGCCGCCACGTTGTCGGCGAACCGGCGCTCCTGGCCGGGCCAGGAGACCAGGCCCCGGTCGCCCGCCCCCAGGTCCCCGGCGTCGAAGTTGAGCCCCACCAGGGCCACCCCGGCGTCCCGGAGCGAGCGGCACAGGGCGTCCACCTCCCGGTCGGGGGGGACCGGCTGGGAGAAGGGCCACCACAACTCGACGGCGTCGAACCCGCAGGCCGCCGCCGCCGCCGGGCGTTCCAGGAGGGGGAGCTCGGTGAACAGGATCGACAGGTTCACGTCCGGCCTGAGTGCCACGTCCATCACCGGCCCTCGCTACCCAACCCGGCCGCGGGCGTCAACTCCCCGCCCCGCCGAGCTCGGCAGACCTCAGGGCAGCGCCTCATAGGCCGGCAGGGTCAGGAACTCGACGAAGTCGTCGGACAGGGCCACCTGCTCGAAGATCGCCCGGGCCGTGGCGAAGCGGCCGTCGTCACCCAGCTTGGCCAGCTCCTCGTCGACCACCCGGCGGACCAGCTCGGCGGTGACCGTCGGACCACCTGCGAGGGCCGCGCCGTTGTGGACCCACTGCCAGACCTGGGACCGGGCGATCTCGGCGGTGGCGGCGTCCTCCATCAGGTTGAAGATGCCCACCGCGCCCATGCCTCCCAGCCAGGACTCGAGGTACTGCAGGCCCACGCTGACGTCGTTGCGCAGGCCCCCCTCGGTGATGTCCCCCGGCGTCTTGGCCACCGCCAGCAGGTCGGCGGCGGTGACCGCCACCTCCTCGCGGAGCCGGCCCACCTGGTTGTCGGCGTCGCCGAGCACCTTGTCGAACTCCGAGCGGCACACGTCGACCAGGTCAGGGTGGGCGATCCAGGACCCGTCGAAGCCGTCCCCCGCCTCCCGGGCCTTGTCGTCGGCCACCTTGGCCAGGGCCGCCTCGTTGACCTCCGGGTCCCGGCGGGAGGGGATGAAGGCGGCCATGCCCCCGATGGCGTGCGCGCCCCGGCGGTGGCAGGTCCGGACCAGCAGTTCGGTGTAGGCCCGCATGAACGGCACGGTCATGGTGACGGCGTTGCGGTCCGGCAGGAGGAAGTCCGACCCCCGGGTGCGGAAGGTCTTGATGAGGGAGAACATGTAGTCCCAGCGCCCGGCGTTGAGCCCGGAGGAGTGCTCGGCCAGCTCGTAGAGGATCTCCTCCATCTCGAAGGCGGCGGGGATGGTCTCGATCAGCACCGTGGCCCTGATGGTGCCCCGGGGGATGGCCAGGGCGTCCTGGGCCGCCTGGAAGACGTCGTTCCACAGCCGGGCCTCGAGGTGGCTCTCCAGCTTCGGCAGGTAGAAGTACGGCCCGCTGCCCTTGGCAAGCTGGCGGGCCGCGCAGTGGAAGACGTACAGCCCGAAATCGAACAGCGCCCCCGACACCGCCTCCCCGTCCACCAAGACGTGCTTCTCCGGCAGG
>DASQQH010000639.1:0-4216 GCA_035643555.1 Acidimicrobiales bacterium
CCCGGCGTTGTTGTTCGTGTTCGGGGGGCCGTTGTAGATGGACACCGCCCCGCCCGATCCCAGCCGGGCGTAGGAGGCGTTGGGGACCACGTTGTAGGTGTTCCCCGGCACCCAGTTGACGTCGGTGGCCACCGGGGGGGACTGCCCGGTCGGGTACACCGTCAGGTAGTTGCCCTTTGCCGGGGCGATGTCCACCACGTCGAGGACCGCCCCGGTGGCACTCGCCGGGACGCCGCCCGTACCGGTGACCTGGGCGGTGGCAGAGGACCCGGGACCCACCCCTGCGGGTCGGGTGTCGAGGATCCGGGTGGGGGTGGTGGGGACGAAGAGGGACCCCCCCGAGGTCGTGTAGTAGCCGTCCACGTCCACCACGGCGTCGGCGGAGCCTGCGTAGTTGTAGAGGGAGACCTTGCCCCCGGTCCCCACCGGGACGATGACCTTGGAGGAGAGGGTCTCGCCCGGAACCCAGTTCTGGTTGGAGGCAAGGGGCCGGGACTCCCCGCTCGGCCAGGCCGTCAGGTAACTGGGGGCGGTGGTGTTGGTCATCCCGACGTTCAACACCACCGCTGTGGCCTCCGCAGGGACCGAGTCCACCCCGGCCACGGTGACATCTGTGGAGCCCCCAGGTCCCAGGGTCCCGAGGCCCTGGTTGGGGACGGGCAGGTTCTCCCCCGCACAGAACGACGGTGGCGGGGAGGTCCCACAGCGGGTGTCTGCCAGGCGCTCAGGTGCCAGGGCGGTGTAGGTGCCGGTCGCCGTGGCAGACGGCGGGGCGTAGTAGCCCTCGAGGTCCACCACCACGTCCACCGGGCCCCCCGTGCCAGAGGGGGGGCCGTCATAGATCGAGATGCCAGGGGTCCCCCCCGAGGGCCCGAGGGCGACGGTTACGGTGTTGGCAACGGTCTGGCCACCGGTGAAGTTGAGGTTGGACACCGTGGGAAGGGATCCCCCGGCGGGGAACACCGACAGGTAGCCCTGGCCCCCGGTGTTGGTGACGGTAACGTTGGCCACCACCGCGGTGGCACCGGCTGGAACCTGGGCGGGCATGTCGACGCTGAGGGTCCCCCCTGGGGAGAGGGTCTTGCCGGTGCACTGGTTGGCCGAAGACGACGTTCTCGTATCGCAGATGCGGGTCGGCGACAGGGGGGCGTAGGCCGAGGGTGTGGGTGGGGAGGACACGGTCACCGGTGTCGAGGTGGCGACCAGGCCGTCGGGGGCGTCGGTCGCGGTCACCGTCTGGGACCCGGGGGTGGCGAAGGTGACCGAGAAGGCGTGGGCCCCCGCGTCGCCGGCGGTGAAGGCGTAGGGACCGGGCAGGGTCGCTGCGGGATCGGAGGAGGAGAACGAGACCGTACCCGTGTAGGTGGTGGCCGTTCCTCCCTCGGCGTCGAGGGCCCTGACCTGGATCGCTACCGGGCCTCCGGTCGTGGCGGTCGGGGGGGCCGAGACCTGCAGGGCCGTGGCCGGGTAGTCCACCGGTCCCTGCGACACCCTGCGGGCCTGCAGGGAGACGAACGCGGGGTTCCCCCCGGTCAACACGATGTCCCCCCCGGGATGGGCCACCAGGGGAGCCACGACGTTGCCGGCGGTGACCACCGGGAACCACTCGTCTGCGGAGGGGGCAGCCGAAGAGGGCAGGGTGACCAGGGCCTGGCCGGTCCCCCCGCCGGTGAGCCCGCCCCGGAGGTCGACCTCCCTCCCCCACTGGGTGAACCCGGGGGCGTTCGTCCCTGGCGCCGCGGACCAGCCGTTCTCCGGGGACAGGTTCGATCCACCGGGAGGACCCACGGTGACCGAGACCCCCGCAAGGGAGAGGAACCCCGGGTTTCCGGCATTCAACACGATGGCGCCATCCGGGTGGACCACCAGGGGGGCGATGACGTTGTTGGCCGTCACCACCGGGAACCACTCGTCTGCCGCCGGCGTGAGGTTGGCTGGCAGCCGCGCGATCACCTGCCCGGGCGTCCCGCCGGTGAGCGAGCCGGTGAGCTCCACCTCGCTGCCATTTTGCACATAGCCAGGCGACGACCCCGGTCCGTAGCTGGAGGGGGCCGGTGACCAGCCGTTCTGCAGGGCCAGGGGCTGGTAGGAGGTGGCGTCGCCGACGTCGACCACGATCCCCGACAGGGAGACGAACCCCGGGTTGCCGGCGCTCAGCACGATGGACCCGTCGGGGTGGACAACCAGGGAGGCGACCCCTGAGCCGCTCACCACGGGGAACGACTCGTCGGCCCTCGGCGCCAAGCTGGCGGGCAGGTAGGCGATGGGCTGGCCGACCGTCCCCCCGCCAACCCCGCCCACCAGGCGCACGAAGGGCCCCTCCTCCACGTAGGAGGGCGGGTTGGTACCGGACGCCGGGTTCCAGCCGCCCTGGAGGGACAGGGGATGGTACAGGGCGGGTGAGGCCCCCGAGCGCCCGTACCAGAAGGCGGTGGAGGCGTAGTTGGCCGGCGTTGTGTTGATCGGGCCGTGCTGGATGCCGAAGTTGATGGAAAACGAGAAGGGAACGGCCTCGGCCAGCATCAGGCGGTACGCGGCGGTGCACCCGTACTGGCAGGATCCGGAGGACTGGTCCGCCGGATTGCCGTTCAGCGGGTCGGTGAAGGGGCCGTGGTTGAAATACCAGCCGCCCTGGTAGAAGTCCTCGGTGCCGGTCCCGTTCCACTGGGCGGTGGGGGAGCCGTCCGCATAGCTCTGGGCGTTGCCCTCCAGGTAGATGTCCTGGGGGCCCACCCCACCGACCATGGACTCCGACACGCCGACCAACTTCCCCCAACTGCCCTGCCGGAGGAGGGGGTAGTTTTCACCGGCGACGGTGTCCTGGGTCTTGGCCGTGGCGTGGAAGTAGCCGTCCTGGCCGCTCGACCCCAGGGCCTGGGCCTCGCCCGGCACCGGGGCGGTGGTGATCCGAGCGGTCCCCGAGGTGAGGGCCTGACCCGAGCCGTTGTAGAGGGCGACGGTGGCCGAACGGGCGTAGGGCATGGGCCACCAGCAGGTGAGGGTCCCCTGCTGGGGGTTGACGGCCATCATCAGGGCTTGGACCGGGGCCTCCCCCAGGGCCGAGCCGAAGAACTGGCCGAGGGGGGCGTCCACGGTCTGGGTGCCGTCGAAGGTGATGCGCAGGCGCACGTGCTGGAGCAGGTCGTCAACCGTGGAGGCGGTCGACGCTTGTCCCTGGGCGGCCAGGGTGGTCACCTGGTATGAGAAGCGGCTGGTCCCCGAGGGTGTCTGGGGGACCACCCGGATCGAAGACGCCCCGGCGGTGACCGACGGGGGGAGCGTCACGGTCTTGCGGGCCCAGTGGGCACTGGCGGTGGGCGAGGAGGGCACCGGGGGCAGGGTGGCCACGGTCTTCCCGCCCACCACGACGGCCGCCGCCTGCCCCCCGGTGCCGGACAGGAGGCGGCGGGTCAGCCGGATCCCTCGGTTGTGGGGGTTGATGGGGATGGTGGCAGCACCGGTCGCTGCCACCGCGGTCGGACCGGGGGCTGCCTGGGGTGTGGCCAGCTGGGGCAGGGCGAGGGACAGGGCATCGATGCGCCCGGGGCCCTGGAAGGTCCCGACGGTGTCGGTGGCTCCGGTGGCGGCGGCGACGGGGGCCGTGGTGGTGGTCTCCCCGGGCTGGGGACCCTTGGGGTCCCGGGTGCCGGCGGCGGAGAGCGCGGCCACCACGTCGGAGGCGGGATCGGTGGGACTGAACGTGGACACCCCGGTGGCGTTGGCGAAGCTTCGGTAGTCCACGTGGTAGTAGATGGGATCGTTGGTGGTGGTGACCTCCATGGAGGAGGTGAAGGGCATCGGTACATCGATGTAGTCGCCCCCCGAGGACTGGGAGGCATTGGCCACCAGGGGGAAGGTGAAGGGCGCCCCCAGGGTGCCATCCACCACGGCCTGTTCGGGAGCGTTCAGGACCACCTTCCCGTCCAGGGTGATCCGGATGTTGCCGGTCTGGCTGACGTCGCCGCCGTTGCTGGTGGTCCAGATGGCGTCGATCTCTCCGGGTCCCGTGTGGCGCGCCAGGATGTAGGAGCCGTCTGGGGCTCTGCCAAGGGTGTGGTTGAAGTCGCCGTTCTGCCCCGCTGGGTCGGTGCTGGCGAACTGGGCGGTGTGCACCCCCACCGGTAAGGTCGGCAGCTGGTCCAGGTGCCGGTAGATGTCCCAGCCCACGGGTCCCTTGCCCAGGCTCGGGTCCGTGGTTGCAGCCATCGCTGGCGCC
>DASQQH010000640.1:0-2040 GCA_035643555.1 Acidimicrobiales bacterium
GCGCCTGGGCGAGGTGAGGGTGGTGGTGGGGGACCGGCCCTCGACCGACGGGGCCCTCGCCACCCGGCTCGGCGCCCGCTTCGCCCTGGTGCTGTCGGGGGTCACCCCCCCGGGCCACGGCCCCCTGGACCCCGTTCCCGACCTGGAGGCACCCGATCTGGCCCGGGTGGTCGACCGCCTGGCCATCGGGGAGGGCTGACCGGCGGGGTCCTCAGGTGCCCCGCCTCGCCGCGGGCCGCAGCGCCCAGGTGGGCACCGGGGCGTCGAACCCCTTGAGCCGGCGGCGACCCACGGCGCGGAGGTGGTAGGCGGGGTTGGCCGCCACCGCCTGTTTGATCCCCCCGCCCACCAGAACGGTCCCGGGGCGGGCCAGGGTCGCCAGCCTCGACGCCAGGTTCACCGGCTGGCCGAAGTAGTCGCCGTCCTGGGGGAGGACGGGCCCGGTGGCCAGCCCCACCCGCACCGGGGGGAGCACCTCATGGTCAGAGAAGCGGCCCACCAGGGCCAGGGCCACCCGGCAGGCGGTGTCGGCGTCGGCGGCAACCACCATGGCCTCGTCGCCGATGAGCTTCACCAACCGCCCCCCCTCGCCGGCGATCGTGTCACTCGCCTCGGCCTCGAATCTGGCGACGGCGCGGGACAGCTCGGCGGGGGACAGCTGCTGGGAGAACGCGGTGAAGCCCACCAGATCGGCGAAGGCAACGGCGAGGTCCACCACGGGCTCGTCCCGCAGGCCCATGGCCACCCCGATGAAGGCGGTCAGGTGGCGCCGGAGCAGGACCTCCATGGCGCGCACGGTTCCCGGTAGCAATCCCACGGCACGAAGGGTGGCCCGGGCCAGGGCGAGCTCGTCGGACCCGGCGGCGGTGAGGTCCCCCTCCACGTTGAGGAAGGCCGAGCCCGCCGCCTCGGCCACCCGGGCCATGGCGGTGCCGATGACCCGCACCAGCTGGGTGGTCACCTCCTCGCCGTAGACCTCGCAGGCATCGGCGAAGGTGGTCAGCATGTCGGCGTCCCCTCCGGTGAAGGGGGTGGTGCCCGGCAACAGGTTGGGCAGGCCCGCGGCCCGGGTGAGCCGGCGCGCCAGCGCGGGCTCGACGCCGGCGTGGGCCGCCACCGCGGCGTCGTCCAGGGTCCCCGTCCCGGGTCGCAGGGCCAGGTCGGCGCTCGCCTGGGCGAGGCGCCCGTTGTCCTTGGCCTCCACCAGACCCTCGGGTGTTGCCCCCAGCTCGATCAGGTGTCGCAGGAGGGCCAGCTGCTCCCCGGCGTCGGGGGCCGCCGGGTCGTACAGACCGAGGCGCTCGAGCTCACTCGGGTCGGGGGCCGGCACGCCTCGGACCGTAGCGTCGCCTGGCCGGTCGCCTGGCTGCTTGCAATCGGGTCCACGAGAAATAAACTATTGCAAGCGGCCCAGGTAGCGGGTACGGTGCGACTATGGCTGACGGCGACCTGTTCAAGCGCTACCTCGATGCCGGCATGGCCTTCACCCAGATGACGCGGGCGCGGGCGGAGGCCATCGTGCGTGATCTGGTGCGCGCCGGCGAGCTGCAGCGCAACCAGACCCAGGAATGGGTGGACCAACTCCTCGAGCAGAGCCGACGCAACAGCGAGGAGCTCGTCGAGCTTGTCCGGTCCGAGGTGGGCCACCAGATCGCGCAACTGATGGAGCTGGTCGAGCGGGAGGTCGCTCGCCAGGCGGCCCTGTTGACCGAGGCCCGCTCCCAGGGCGCCAGGGTTGTCAACCGCTCCGGAAGGGCGTCGGCTCCGCCGCCGTCCCAACGGTCCACGGCAAAGAAGTCCACGGCAAAGAAGTCAACCGCCACGAAGTCAACGGCCAAGAAGTCGACAACCGCCAAGAAGTCCACCGCCTCAAAGGCAAGCGCCTCCCCGTCCAGCGCCAAGAAGGCGGCCGGCGGATCGACGGCCAAGAAGTCCAGCGCCAAGAAGTCAACCGCCTCGAAGGCAAGCGCCTCCCCGTCCAGTGCCAAGAAGGCGGCCGGCGGATCGACGGCCAAGAAGTCAAGCGCCAAGAAGTCAACC
>DASQQH010000641.1:0-3067 GCA_035643555.1 Acidimicrobiales bacterium
GGGCCCGCAGCTGGGAGGGGGGCACCCGGGGGACCAGGCCCTCCTCGGCGCTGGCCAGGGTCCGCAGCAGCGGCTCCACGGCGTCGATGACCTCCTCGGCCAGGACCTCGGCCTCGGCGGTCATCGCTGGCCTGTCCCAACGACGGTGCCCGGGGCCAGCCCGGCCGGGGAGGGGGGACCCGACAGGATAGGGTCCCCCGAGGGTGGGGACGCCACGATCGGAGCGACAGGCGGTGGACCAAGCCCAACAGGAGGCGGTCCGGGCCACCTCATTGGCCTGCCGGGACCCCGAGGCCTTCCTCGCCCAGGTGGACGACCTGGTGGCCGCCCGCCTGGGCCCGGGGAGGGCCGAGGTGTGGGTGGTGGACTACCAGATGCAGACCCTGGCCCGCCTGGACGACCCCGGGGGGGCCCTGGCGGGGGTGGAGGACACCTCGGCGGGGCGGGCCTTTGCCACCGGGCGCCTGATCGGGGTCACCCGGGGGGACCACACCACCTCCTATGTCCCCATCAGGGTGTGCGGGGAGCGCCTGGGGGTGCTCGTCACCACCACCCCCGCGCCCCTCGGGGACGCCGGGGGGGCCTACCTGGGCGAGGTGGCCTCCCTGGTGGGCCAGGCCCTCAAGGTGGGGGGCCACCACACCGACTGGTTCCGCCTGGCCCAGCGCCGCCAGCGCCTGAGCCTCGCCGCCGAGCTGCAGTGGCAGCTCCTGCCCGGGTGGGCCACCACCGGGGCGGGCTTCTCGGTCGCCGGCCAGCTGGAGCCCGCCTACCAGGTGGCAGGCGACGCCTTCGACTGGGACGTGGGGTCCGCCACCCTGGCCCTCCAGGTGGCCGACGGCATGGGCCGGGGGGTGGAGGCCTCCCTGCTCACCACCCTGGCCGTCACCGCCCTGCGCAACGCCCGCCGCTCGGGGCTCCCCCTGGCCGACCAGGCCAGCCTGGCCGACCAGGCCCTCTACGCCCACTTCGGGGGCGAGCAGTTCGTCTCGGCCCTGTTGTTCGAGGTGGACCTCGCCACCGGGGCCACCCGGATGGTCGACGCCGGCTCCCCCCAGGTCCTCCGCCAGCGGGGGGACCACCTCCAGGTGGTCGACCTCGATCCCCAGCTCCCCCTGGGCATGTTCGACCGCAGCGTCTACGAGGAACAACACCTCTCCCTCCACCCGGGCGAGCGCCTGGTGATCACGAGCGACGGGGCCCAGAACGTGGTCTCCCCGACCGGGGTGGCCTTTGGCGACCACGCCCTTTCCGCCGCCCTGGCCCCGACCTTCGACCTCCCCGCCGAGGAGGTCGTCCGCCACCTCATCGGGGCCACCATGGCCCACGCCGGGGGCCAGGACCTGCGTGACGACGCCCTCGTGGTGTGCCTGGACTGGCGGGGGCGCTGACCCCACCGGCCCCCCGCCTCCTTCCTGGCCTCATTCGGTCTTCCTCTCCTGGCCGCGGTCGGACTCGACGGCCCGGGTGCGACGGGCCCCACCGGGGCGAGGGCGCCGGCGACCGCTGTGCCCGGGCAGGTTGACATCCGCGCCCGTTCCGATGCCAGCTCCGCCGCCTCGGCGCACGCTCTTTCCACGGGGACACAGTTGCCGACGATGTTAGCTGACCGCTGACCAGCGCCCCGGGCGCGTGACGACACCCTGGCCGGGCGGCTGGGGTCCCGGCGGTTTGGGACGACGGGGGGAGTTGTTAGATACCCCATGGCCCCGCCGCCCCGGCGGGCACCCGCCCACGGGGCCGAGCGCGGGTCATGGGGCCGCCGGGAGGCCCGGCGGCGACAGCACAGCGACGCCGGGGCCGCACCGCCACCCAGACGCTGGGGCGGGGCGGCCACGGGAGGAGGTGGTGACCAGATGGGCCAGCAGGGGCAGGTCGTCGTGGTGACCGGCGCCAGCGGGGGAATCGGTCGGGCCACGGCCACGGGGTTCGGTGGCCGGGGAGCCACCGTGGCCCTGCTGGCCCGGGGTGGAGCAGGCCTGGCCGGGGCCACCGCCGACGTCGAGGCAGCCGGGGGCCGAGCGCTCGCCATTCCCACCGACGTCAGCGATTACCACCAGGTCCTGGCGGCCGCGGGACGGATCGAGGAGGAGCTCGGACCGATCGAGATCTGGGTCAACGTCGCCTTCACCTCGGTCTTCGCCCCGTTCTGGGAGATCTCCCCCGAGGAGTTCAGGCGGGTCACCGAGGTCACCTACCTGGGCACCGTCCACGGCACGATGGCCGCCCTTGCCCACATGCGCCCCCGCGACCGGGGAACCATCGTCCAGGTGGGCTCGGCCCTCGGCCACCGCAGCATCCCCCTCCAGTCCGCCTACTGCGGCGCGAAGCACGCCGTCAACGGGTTCACCTCCTCGCTGCGCACCGAGCTGCTCCACGAGGGCAGCCACGTCCGGGTCACCGTGGTCCAGATGCCGGCGGTGAACACGCCCCAGTTCTCCTGGGTGCTGTCCCGTCTCCCTCGCCACCCCCAACCCGTGCCCCCCATCTACCAGCCCGAGGTGGCCGCCAGGGGGGTGCTCTTCGCCGCCGACCACCCGGGCCGGAAGCAGTACTGGGTGGGGGGCAGCACGGTCGCCACCATCGGGGCCAACAAGGTGGCCAGCGGCCTGCTCGACCGCTACCTGGCCCGCACGGGCTACCGGTCCCAGCAGACCGACGAGGCCATCGACCCGGACCGTCCCCACAACCTGTGGGAACCCGTGGACGATGCGCCGGGCCGGGACCATGGCGCCCACGGGCGCTTCGACGACCAGGCCCGGACCCGCAGCCGTCAGCTGTGGCTCTCCCAGCACCTCCGGCTCGTGGGGGGCGCGCTCGCGGGGGTCGCCGGGGCCGCGGCGACCGTCGGGGTCCTCACCAGAGGTGGCAGGTGAGGACCCGCCATCTCCCCCGCCTGACCCTGGGGGTCGCCCAGCTGCTGGCACCGGGGCCCCTCGCCGCCCTGCTCACCGGCACCGTGCTCGACCGCCGGGCTCGCGCCGCCACCCGGGTGCTCGGGGCCCGGCACGTCACCCAGGGCCTCGTCACGGCCTCCCGGCCCACGCCCCTGGTGCTCGGCCTGGGG
>DASQQH010000642.1:0-2984 GCA_035643555.1 Acidimicrobiales bacterium
GTGTCCCTCAACACCGTGAAGACCCACGTCAAGGGCGTCTACCGGAAGCTGGGGGCCTCCTCGAGGGCCGAGGCCGTCAGCGCCGCCAGGGCCCTCGGCCTGCTCTGACGGCCACCCCGGGGACCGCCGCCGGGGCGCTCAGCGGCCGAGGAACCGGGCAGGGCGCTTCTCGGCGAAGGCCCGCTGGCCCTCCCGGTAGTCCTCGGAGGCGAAGCAGGCCTCGACCAGGTCCCCGACCCGGTCGACGTCGCGCTCGGCGGGGTCCCGGCGGGCCTCCTTGAGGGCCGCCTTGGCCGCCCTGACGGTGAGCGGGGCGTTCCCCGCGATGGTCCGGGCCAGGGCCATCGTCTCGGCCTCGAGGCTCTCGGGGGGGACCACCCGGTTCACCAGGCCTGCCCGGAGGGCCTCCTCGGCGCTGAGCCGGCGGGCGGAGAACAGGATCTCGGCCGTCCACGCCGGGCCCACCAGGGAGACCAGGGCCTCGACGCCGCCGAAGGCGTAGCCCAGGCCGAGGCGGGCGGCGGGGATCCCGAACCGGGCGTCGGTGGCGGCCAGGCGGAGGTCGGCCTGGAGGGCGGTGATGAGGCCCCCGCCCAGACAGTAGCCCCGCACCATGGCCAGCACCGGGACCTCCAGGGCCTCCCAGGCGGCGGCCACGGCGGCCTGGGCCCGGTCGTAGGCGGCCCGGGCCTCGGGCGAGGTGCGCTGTTCCCCGAACTCGGAGATGTCGGCGCCCGCGGCGAAGGCCCGGTCGCCGGCGCCGGTGGCCACCACCACCCGGACCCCAGGATCCCCCCCGAGGTCGGCGAGGACCCGGGGGAGGGCCTGGCGCATGGCGGCGGAGAAGGCGTTGTGCTTGGCCGGGTTGTTGAACGTGACCCGGGCCACGCCGTCGGCCACCTCCACCAGCAGCTGATCGGTCCCGGTGTCCCGGGGGTCCCCCGGGGGCCCCTGGTCGTTGTCGGTGGGCGGGGGTGCCACCTCGCCTCCTTTCGCCTCGAGGGTCGCTGCCTTCCTACACCACACCCTGGTGGCGGAGGGCCTCGATCTCCTCGGGGTCGAGGCCCGCCTCGGCCAGCACCGCCTCGGTGTCGGCCCCCGGCTCGGGGGTGGCGGCGCGCATCGCCGGCCACCCCGTGCCCGCAAGGCGCACCGGATTGCGGACGAGGTCGAGGGTGCCCAGGTCGGGATGGGCCACCGGGGCCACCAGCCCCAGGTGGGCGACCTGGGGGTCGGCGAAGACCTGGTCCATACCGTAGACCGGGCCACAGGGCACCCCCGCCTGGTTCAACGTCGCCACCCACTCGCTGGTGGTCCTGGTCGCCAGTCGCTCGGTGATGAGGCCGTTCAGCTCCTCCCGGTGGGCCGAGCGCCCCTCGGTGGTGTCGAAGCGGGGGTCCGTCGGCAGGTCGGGGAGGCCGATCGCCTCGCACAGGCGGGCGAGGAGCCGGCCCCCCGAGCCGGCCACGTTGACCCACCCGTCCGCGGTGGGGAAGCACCCGGTGGGCAGCAGGGTCGGATGGTGGTTCCCGGCCTGGCCGGGCACCTCCCCGTCGACGGTCCACCGGGTGGCCTGGAAGTCCATCATGGCCACCATCGCCTCCAGCAGGGACGTGGTGACCCACCCGCCCTCGCCGGTGGCGGCCCGGCGGTGCAGGGCGGCGAGGATGCCGACGGCCAGGTACAGCCCGGCGGCGAGGTCGGCCACGGGGATGCCCGCCCGCATCGGTCCCTCCCCGGGGGCGCCGGTCACGCTCATCAGGCCCCCCATGCCCTGGGCGATCTGGTCCACGCCTGCCCGGTCGGCGTACGGCCCGTCCTGGCCGAAGCCCGAGATGGAGCCGTAGACCAGCCCCGGGTTCGCCGCCCGCAGGGTCTCGTAGTCGACGCCCAGGCGGTGCTTCACCGCCGGGCGCATGTTCTCCACCACCACGTCGGCCCGTTTCGCCAGCCGTCCCAGCACCTCCCGCCCGGCGGGCGTCGACAGGTCGAGGGTGAGGGAGGCCTTGTTGCGGTGGAGGTTCTGGAAGTCCGAGCCGTGGCGGCGCTCGCCGGTCCCCGTGCGGTCACCCAGGGCCGGGGGCGGCTCCACGCGGGTCACCTGGGCCCCCCAGTCGGCCAGCTGGCGGACGCAGGTGGGCCCCGCCCGGGCGACGGTGAGGTCGAGCACCGCCACGTCGGCCAGGGGCCCCGCGCTCGGCTGTTCCCCAGGTGACGCCATGGCGGGAAGGTTAAACCTCACTCCGGCGGTGGCGCCCCCCGGGGCTCAGAGCTTGTACCCGATGGTGCGCAGCAGCTCCCGGCGCTCGGCGGCGTCGCCGTCGGTCTCCACCCCGGCGGGGGGCGCCCCGTCGATGACCCCGAGGACCCCCCGTCCGGCCTCGGTGGCCGCCACGACCGCGGCCACGGGGTTGGCGGTGGCGCAGAAGATCGTGCACACCTCGGGCACGGCCTTGAGCTGGTTCAGGACGTTCACCGGGTAGCCCTCCCGGAGCAGGACCACGAAGGTGTGGCCGGCGGCGAGGGCCACCGCGGTGGCGACCGCCAGGTCGACCAGTTCCCCGTCGTTCCCCGACCTGCGGATGAGGCACTTGCCCGAGGCCTCGCAGAAGGCGACGCCGAACCGCAGGTGCGGGCTCGTGCCCACGAGGGCCTCGTGGAGGTCCTCAACGGTCTTGATGAAGTGGGCTTGGCCGATCACGACGTTCAGGCCCTCGGGCCGCTCGATCGGCACCAGGTGCAGGTCCATGCCCGCAAGCCTGGCACCCCGCCGCCCACCGGGTCGGGGGCCAGGCGGCCGGCTCAGCCGGGAGGGCCCCTCCGGTCACCGTCCCCGGGGGGGAACCGGCCCGGGCCGGGAACGGGGGGGATGCGGTCGGGTGCCGGGGGCGCGGCCCCTCGCCCCCGGCGGTACCGGCCTCGGGACCCTCCGGGCCGCTGGCCCCGGGCGAGTGCGGTCGCCCTGGTGGCTGCGTGGTGCCCGG
>DASQQH010000643.1:0-3325 GCA_035643555.1 Acidimicrobiales bacterium
GGATACCCCACCTCCGACGAGTACGCCATCCCCGGGGGGCGCCGCAGCAACTTCGTCAGCGGCACCATCTCCTGGGACGCCGCCACGGGCGCCACCACCGTCACCCTGACCGGTCCCTCCCTGGGACAGCGGGCGGCCCAGGTCGCCCAGGCCCAGGAGGGCAAACCCTACGAGTACGGCGGGGCGGGGCCCAACAGCTTCGACTGTTCCGGGCTCACCAGGTACTCATGGCTACCGGAGGGTGTGGACCTCCCTCACAATGCCCTCCAGCAATATCAGATCACCGGCCGGATAGCCCAGACCCAGCTGGAGCCAGGCGATCTCGTCTTCTACGACACCGGCGACGGTGGTCCCCAACCCGGCCATGTCGCGATCTACGTTGGAAACGACGAGGTCGTCGCGGCCAATTCGCCGGGAACGTATGTCCAAAGGCAGTCAATCACCTACGATGGGATCCCGCGGTGGTTTGGACGGGTCCCGACGCCCGGGTCCGCATCGGCGCCCGCCGTGACAGCACCTCCTGCGGGCAACGGCGCCACCAACATCCCGCCACCCGCCGCGCCACCCCCCACCAACCTCCCGACGTGCTGACCGCCGCGGATCGCCCGGGCCATCCTCGCCGAGCGCCGCTCGATCGGCCGAGGGGGAGAGGGTGGTCGACGTGGCGGGGAACCCAGCCCGCCGTGGCGGTGGGCGGCCGGGTCGACGCCGGCACGGTCATCGGCATCTCCCCACCACCAGATGGGGGCAGCTCCCCACCGCCAGAGGGGTTGGACGGCCCCTCCGGCGGAGCCCCGGCCTCCCCCCGGGCCATGGCCTCCCCGGGGAGGCGGCTCACGCCGGCGCCGGGGCCTCCCGTCCGTGGTGGATCGGGCCCTCCGCGTCACGCAGGGACGGGGCGGCCCGCCCGGTGCGGTGGGCGATGATCTCGGCGCAGATGGACACCGCCGTCTCCTCCGGGGTCCTCGCGCCGATGTCCAGGCCGATGGGGGCCATGACCCGGGCGATGCCCTCCTCCTCGACCCCGGCGTCGCGCAGGCGGGCCATCCGGTCGGCGTGGGTGCGGCGGGACCCCATGGCCCCCAGATAGCCCACGGCGGTCCCCAGGGCGGCCTCGATGGCCGGCACGTCGAACTTGGGGTCGTGGGTCAGCACGCACACCGCGTCCCGGCCCGAGAGGGTGGGACCCACCTCGGCCAGGTGCCGGTTGGGCCAGTCGACCACCACCTCGTCGGCCATGGGGAACCGGGCGCTGGTGGCGAACACCGGGCGGGCGTCGCACACCGTGACCCGGTAGCCGAGCACCTTGGCCATCCGTGCCAGGGCGGCGGTGAAGTCCACCGCCCCGAAGATCACCATCCGGGGCGGCGGGGCGAAGATCTCCAGGAACACGGCCACGTCCCGCTGGCGGGCCTCGCCGTGGGGTCCGTAGTGGCGGGTGGTGGACAGCCCGCTCTGGAGGGCGCCCAGGGCGTCCCGCCAGACGACCCGGTCCAGGGCCTCCTCGCCCAGGGACCCCTCGGGCTCGCCCTCCTGGCGCACGAGCATGGTGGCCCCGAGGGCCGGCAGGGGGTCCGGGCGCTCCTCCTCGGGGGTCAGCTCGGCGACCGTCGCCAGGGCCACCGGCTCCTCTGCGGCGAGCGACGATCGCAGGCTCTCGTACAGGGGGGTGATCCCCGGGTCCACCAGGACGTGGATGGTCCCCCCGCAGGTGAGCCCGACGGCGAAGGCCTCGTCGTCGGAGTAGCCGAACGTGCACCGCCGGGGGCCCGTGCCCCGGTTCAGGGCGTCCAGCGCCTCGGTCACCACCGCCCCCTCGACGCAGCCCCCCGAGACCGACCCCGCCACGTCACCGTGCTCGTTCACCGCCATCGTGGCCCCCGGGTCCCGGGGACCTGAGCCCTCCACCCCGACGACCCGGGCCACGGCCACCCTGCTGCCAGCGGCACGCCACCGATCGATGTCCGACATGACCTCTTTCATCCCTGCACCACCTCGGCCAGGCTCTCGAGGGACGCCAACGAATGGCCCTCCATAAAGTCGTCAACGTAGGGAAGGGCCGCTGCCATCCCACGGGCCAGGGGGGCGTAACCCGGACTGGCCTTCAGGGGGTTGACCCACACCACCCGGTAGGCCACCCGGTGGAGGCGGGCCATCTCCCGGGCCAGGACCTCGGGGTCCCCCCGGTCCCACCCGTCGGAGAGGATCACGACCACGGCCCCCCGGGCCATCCCCCGCACCCCGAAGCGGTCGTTGAAGACCGCCAGGTCCTCCCCGAGCCGGGTCCCCCCCGACCAGTCGGCCACCTGGCTGGCGGCCCGGGCCAGGGCGACGTCGGGGTCGTGTTGGGACAACTCCCTCGTGACGTGGGTCAGCCTGGTGCCCAGGGTGAAGGCCTCCACCTTGGTTCCCCCGGCCACCGCCACGTGGAGGAACCGGACCAGGGCCCTGGCGTAGGGCTCCATGGAGCCGCTCACGTCACACAGCAGCACCACCCGGCGGGGGCGGCGCCCGGGCTCCATCCACGCCCGCCGGACCGGCTCCCCCCCCGCCCGCACCGCCTGGCGGACGGTGCGGCGCAGGTCGGGGCGTCGTCCCTGGTGCTTGGCCTGCACGTGGCGGCGGGAGCGGCGCGGGGGCGGGCGCAGTCGCACTCCCTCCATGAGCCGATAGGCCTCGTCCAGCTCCTCGGCGGTGCAGGCGGCGAAGTCCTTCTCCCGGAGGACCTCCGCGGGGCTGTAGCGGAGGCTGAGGGTCAGGCCCTCCTCGTCGCCCTCCTCGTCGGCCCCGTCCTCGTCGCCCTCCTCGTCGGTCTGGAGGGTCACCGGGATGGTGGTGGGGGGGATCCCGGCCACGGGCCGCTGGCCCAGCCAGAAGGCGGCGAAGGCCCGGTCGTAGGTGGCCAGGTCCTCCGGACGGCGGACCAGGGTGGCCCGCCCGGCCCAGTAGACGCTCTCCTGGCGGTCCAGGCCGACCAGCTCCAGGGCCCGGGCGTAGGCCACCACGGCGCCGACCGGCACGTCGAGGCCGGAGGCCCGCAACACCCGGGCGAAGGTCACCGGGAGATGATCGGCGACGGCCGCCTCCCCCTGATGTCCCCCCGCGGCGGTCACGACCGGGCGGCCCGCTGCATGGCCTCCCGCACCAGATCGCCGACCCCGGCGGTGCGGACCCGCTCGGCGTCCTCCCGATACTTGAGCACGCTGCCCAGGGTGACCTCCACGTTGTCCTCGTCGAGGGAGGTGCGCCCCAGCGCGGCCAGGGCCTCGGCCCAGACGATGGTCTCGGCCACCCCCGGTGGCTTGTACAGCCCGAGCCCCCGCAT
>DASQQH010000644.1:0-3097 GCA_035643555.1 Acidimicrobiales bacterium
CCGACGAGGAGATCACCGCCGATGACCTGCGCCGGGCCCTGCGCCGGGGGACCGTCGAGAACCACGCGGTACCGGTGCTGTGCGGGTCGGCGTTCAAGAACAAGGGCGTCCAGCCCCTGCTCGACGCGGTGGTGGACTTCCTGCCGAGCCCCCTCGAGGTGCGTCCGGCCAAGGGGTTCCACCCGAAGACCGGGGAGGAGGCCGAGCGGGGGGCGGACGACCGGGTGCCCTTCGCCGCGCTGGCCTTCAAGATCATGAGCGACCCCTACGTGGGCAAGCTCACCTACTTCCGGGTCTACAGCGGCACCCTGGAGAAGGGCTCCACCGTCTTCAACTCCACCAAGGGCCACAAGGAGCGCATCGGCCGGATCCTGGCCATGCACGCCAACCACCGGGAGGACAAGGACGCCATCTTCTCCGGGGAGATCGTGGCGGCGGTGGGCCTCAAGAACACGACCACCGGCGACACCCTGTGCGACGCCGACAACCCCATCGTGCTGGAATCGGTGGAGTTTCCCGAGCCCGTGGTCCACGTGGCGGTGGAGCCGCGCACCAAGGCCGACCAGGACAAGCTGGGCAGGGCCCTGCACGCCCTGGCCGACGAGGACCCCACCTTCCGGGTGCGCACCGACGAGGACACGGGCCAGACCGTGATCTCGGGGATGGGCGAGCTGCACCTCGAGGTGCTGGTCGACCGCATGCTGCGGGAGTTCAAGGTGGACGCCGGGGTGGGCAAGCCCCAGGTGGCCTACCGGGAGACCATCCGCAAGCCCGTGCAGAAGGTGGAGGAGCGCTACGTCCGCCAGACCGGCGGCCGGGGCCAGTACGGCCACGTGGTCATCAGCCTCGAGCCCACCGGCCCCGGAGGGGGCTACGAGTTCGTGGACAAGATCACCGGGGGCGTGATCCCCAAGGAGTACATCCCCTCGGTCGACGCCGGCATCCAGGAGGCGCTCACCGCCGGGGTGCTGGCGGGGTATCCCACCGTCGACGTCAGGGCCACGCTCACCTTCGGCTCCTACCACGACGTGGACAGCTCGGAGATGGCGTTCAAGATCGCTGGCTCGATGGCCCTGAAGAAGGCGGCCAAGCTGGCCGACCCGGTGCTCCTCGAGCCGGTCATGTCGGTCGAGGTGGTGACGCCCGAGGAGTACATGGGGGACGTCATCGGTGATCTCTCTGCCCGCCGGGGGCGGGTCGAGGGGATGGAGCAACGGGGGTCGACACAGGTGATCCGGGCCCACGTGCCACTCTCGGACATGTTCGGCTACGCTACCGACCTGCGGTCCCGGACTCAGGGCAGGGCCAGCTACACGATGCAGTTCGATTCTTACAACGAGGTTCCGGACGCCATCTCCCGGGAGATCGTGGCCAGGATCCGGGGAGAGTGATCGAGCCCATTCGCACAGTGGGTGGCCGGCCAGGCCCGACCACCCGGAACGACATAGGGTGGCCGTTGGGAGGCCGCCTTGACGACGGAGCGGCCCTGGCGGGTCGCCACGAGGACAGGGAGCCGTCCTAGCGCTATGGCCAAGAAGAAGTTCGAGCGGACCAAGCCTCACATCAACGTGGGCACGATGGGGCACATCGACCACGGCAAGACGACGCTCACCGCGGCCATCACGAAGGTGCTGCACGAGCACAACCCGAACGTGCAGGTGTCGAAGTTCGAGGAGATCGACAAGGCCCCGGAGGGGAAGGCTCGGGGCATCACGATCTCCATCGCCCACGTCGAGTACGAGACCGACAAGCGTCACGACGCCCACGTCGACATGCCAGGCCATGCCGACTACATCAAGAACATGATCACCGGGGCGGCCCAGGTGGACGGTGCCATCCTGGTCGTCTCGGCCCCCGACGGCCCCATGCCCCAGACCCGGGAGCACGTGCTCCTGGCACGCCAGGTGGGGGTGCCCTCCATCGTCGTCGCCCTCAACAAGGCCGACATGGTGGACGACGAGGAGCTGCTGGACCTGGTCGAGCTGGAGGTCCGGGAGCTGCTGAGCGACTACGAGTTCCCCGGCGACGACACGCCCGTGGTGCGGGTGAGCGCGCTCAAGGCCCTCGAAGGCGATCAGGCCGCTGCCGAGCAGGTGCTCGAGCTCACCAACGCCATCGACGACTACATCCCCGAGCCCGAGCGGGACATCGACAAGCCGTTCCTGATGTCCATCGAGGACGTCTTCACCATCCAGGGCCGGGGCACCGTGGTGACCGGCCGGGTGGAGCAGGGGATCATCAAGGTCGGCGACAACATCGAGCTCGTCGGTCTGCGGCCCACCCAGAAGACCGTGTGCACCGGGGTGGAGATGTTCCGCAAGTCCCTGGACCAGGGCCAGGCCGGTGACAACATCGGTGTGCTGCTGCGGGGCATCAAGAAGGACGAGGTCGAGCGGGGCCAGGTGGTGTGCCGGCCCGGCACGATCACACCCCACACCAACTTCGAGGCGGCGGTCTACGTCCTGAAGAAGGAGGAGGGCGGTCGCCACAAGCCGTTCTTCAACAACTACCGACCCCAGTTCTACTTCCGCACCACGGACGTGACCGGGTCCATCAACCTGCCCGAGGGCACCGAGATGGTGATGCCGGGGGACAACACCTCGATGACCGTGGAGCTGGGCAAGCCCATCGCCATGGACGAGGGTCTGCGGTTCGCCATCCGCGAGGGCGGTCACACGGTCGGTGCCGGCCGGGTGACCAAGATCATCAAGTAGCCGTCGGTGGCTGACACCCCCCGCCAGCGGATCCGCATCCGGATCAAGGCCTACGACCACGAGATCATCGACACCTCCACCAAGAAGATCGTCGAGACCCTGGTCCGCACCCAGGCCAAGCTCCGGGGGCCGGTCCCCCTCCCCACGGAGAAGCACCGCTACACGGTGATCCGCTCCCCCCACAAGTACAAGGACAGCCGGGAGCACTTCGAGATGCGGGTCCACAAGCGCCTGCTCGACATCGTCGAGCACGGGCCCAAGACCGTGGACTCCCTCCAGCGCCTGGACCTGCCCGCCGGGGTCGACATCGAGATCAAGATCCAGTCGGCCTAGGCGGGCCGGCGGGGGGCCGGTCCGGGACCGGGGGCGGGCGCCGGGCTGCC
>DASQQH010000645.1:0-2887 GCA_035643555.1 Acidimicrobiales bacterium
GTCACGGCCAGAGTTCCTGGAACCTCGAGAACCGCTTCACCGGCTGGACCGACGTGGGGCTCACCGCGGCGGGTGCCGAGGAGGCCCGCAAGGGCGGTCGAGCCCTGGCCGAGGCGACGCTCCAGGTGGACGTGGTCCACACCTCGGTCCTGGTCCGGGCCATCGCCACCGCCGAACAGTCCCTCGCCGAGGCGGAGCGGTCCTGGGTCCCGGTGCGCCGCCACTGGCGGCTCAACGAGCGCCACTACGGCGCCCTCCAGGGCGCCACCCACGAGGAGATGGCCGACATCCACGGGCGGGACCAGGTCCAGGTGTGGCGACGCAGCTACGAGGTGCGCCCGCCGCCCCTCGACCCCGACGATGCCCGCCACCCTCGGTTCGATCCCCGATACGCCCTCCTCGCCCCCGATGTGCTCCCCGCCACCGAGTCACTCGCCGACGTGGTGCACCGCCTCCTCCCGTACTGGCACGACGCGATCGTCCCCGACCTGCGTCTGGGCCGCCAGGTGCTGGTGGTGGCCCACGGGAACAGCCTGCGGGCCCTGGTCAAGCACCTCGACGGCATCAGCGACGAGGACATTCCCGGCCTGGAGCTCCCGACGGGCGTCCCCCTCGTCTATGAGCTCGACGACCACCTCGCCGTGGTGGCCAGGGGCGAACTGTAGGCGGGCGCCCCTACTCGGGTGCCTCGGCGGGTGCCTCCTCGAGGGACGGCTCGATGACCTGGGCCACGTCGAGGACCCGGAGGGACTCCGGCGCCGTCCCGTCGGCCTGTCGCTGCTTCACGGCGTCGTCCAGCATGATCATGCAATAGGGACAGGCCACCCCCACGACGTCCGCCCCCGTCCCCAGCGCCTCGTCGGTCCGTTCGGCATTGACCCGCTTCCCGATCCGTTCCTCCATCCACATCCGCGAGCCGCCCGCCCCGCAGCAGAAGGTCCGCCGGCCGTGACGGTGCATCTCCACCGAGGACAGCCCGGGGACGGCCTCGAGCACCGAGCGCGGCGCCTCCCGGATGTCGTTGTGACGGGCGAGATAGCAGGGGTCGTGGTAGGTGACGCTCTGGGCCTGGGCCCGCGACGGCGCCAGGCGTCCCTCGGCCACCAGACGGCTGAGGAGCTCGGTGTGGTGGATCACCTCGAAGTTGCCCCCCAGCGCCGGGTACTCCCGGGCGAGGGAGTTGAAGCAGTGGGGGCACCAGGCCACGATCTTGCGGGCGCCGACGCTCTGGAGCGTCTGGATGTTCGCCTCGGCCTGGAGCTGGTACAGGTACTCGTTGCCGATCCGCCGGGCCGGGTCCCCGGTGCACTGCTCCTTGGGACCGAGGACGGCGAAGGAGACCCCGGCGTGGTGGAGCACCCGGGCCAGGGTCTGGGTGGCCTTCCGGGCCCGCTCGTCGAGGGCCCCGGCGCAGCCCACCCAGAACAGGTACTCGATGTCCTCGGGGATGGTGTCGGTGACCACGGGGACCTCGAAGGCCAGCCCCTCGGTCCAGTCCAGGCGGCGGGTGGCCCCGAGGCCCCAGGGGTCACCCTGGTTCTCCACGTTGCGCAGCATGCTGCCGGCCTCGGTCGGGAACTCGGACTCCATCAGCACCTGGTAGCGGCGCATGTCGAGGATCGTGTCCACGTGCTCGATGTCGACCGGGCACTCCTCCACGCAGGCCCCGCAGGTGGTGCAGGACCACAGCACGTCGGGGTCGATGATGTTGGGCACGAGCTCGACGTCGGTGTGGCCCCGGGCGGGGGCCGTGGTGTCGTTCCCGTCGGTCCCGGTGCCGTTGCGGCGGCCACCGAGGCCCCCCAGGGGGCCGAGCAGGGCCGAGGAGCTGGCGAAGAGATGGTCCCGCAGGTTCATGATGAGAAGCTTGGGCGACAGCGGCTTGCCCGTGGCCCAGGCCGGGCACTGGTCCTGGCACCGCCCGCACTCGGTGCAGCTGTAGAGGTCCAGGTACTGCTTCCAGGTCAGGTGCTCGATCAGCCCGGCGCCCAGCACGGTGTCCTCGGAGAGCTGCTCAGGGTCCAGGTTGGGCGTCGTGGCCAGCGGCCCGAGCGCCTTGGGCCGGCGGGAGAGCAACACGTTGAGCTCTGACACGAAGATGTGCAGGTGCTTGGAGTTCACCACCAGCACGAAGAAGCCCCAGATCACCGCGATCTGGCCCAGGATGAAGGCGGTCTCGATGCCGGCGTTGGCCCCCCCGGCGCCGAAGGGCGACAGGGCGAGCCCCACGATATGGGAGGCGAAGGCCCACCAGCTGTGCCCGTAGGGGAAGGTGCCGTTGTTGACCTGGGCCCCCCGGTAGAGGAGCAGGGTGGCGACCACCAGGAAGATGAGGCCCAGCACGGCCCAGGCAGCCCCGTTGTGGGACCCGTAGAAGCGGGAGCGCTGGGCCTTCTCGGCCGGGTCCTGGCGCAGCCTGATGACGGCGAACACCACGATGGCCACGAGCACCGCCGTGGCGAAGAAGTCCTCCACGAAGCCCAGCCCCGCGCTGGTGCCGATGCCGGGGATGGCGAAGTAGCGGTAGAAGAGGTCGCCGTAGACCTCGATGATCGTGAACAGCAGGGCGATAAAGCCCCAGAACGTGAAGAAGTGGGCGAGCCCCGGGACGCTCCAGCGGAGGAGCTTGCGTTGGCCGAAGACGTCGCTCAGTTCGGCCCACACTTGGCCCCACAGGTTGGCGAGGCGCCCGGGAGCCCGCTGGCCACTGGCGGCCAGCCGGGTCAGGAACAGCGCCCGCCACCCGACGAGCCCGACGCCAACGGCGGTGATGGCGAAGCCGACGGCGAGTCTGAGCGGCACGAATCCCTCCTGTGACAAGCGGACGAGCAGGGCTCCAGTTGCGCGGCCGGGCACCCCCACCCAGCGAGCGGGGAGCTTACTCTCT
>DASQQH010000646.1:0-2465 GCA_035643555.1 Acidimicrobiales bacterium
CCCGCCCCTCGTCGGAGGGCGGCGGGGAACCCCAGGAGGACACCGACGCCCAGGGTTGGGAGGGCGGGGACCGCGCCCGCAGCCGCGGTTCCTCGGGCGCCTCGCTGCCCGGACTGGCCGCCCTCGGTCGGGCCGGAGCCCGTGCCGCCGGACGGGAGGAGCCCTCCCAGTCGCGCCGTCGGGCGCGCTCGGCCGACCACCAGGAGCGGGGGAGCGGCGAGGGGACCACCACCCTCGCCCCCGAACGCGGCGTGGGACGGGCCGGGGCGGCGGTGGCGGGCGCCGTCGGTGCCGGCCTGGGCCTGTTCTCCAACCTGCGACCGGGCGACCGGCGGGCCCGGCGGGCCCTGGTCGAGCCGCGCCGGCAATCCCGCTATCGCGCCGACGGTGGCGCTGGGACCTGGTGGACCGAGGTCCGCACCGCGCTGATCACCCTGGTCGTCCTGGCGGTGTGCTGCGGCCTGTACGGCATGGTCCAGATCCTCCGTCCCTCGCCCACCCCGGCCGTGGTGGGGGCCCTCCCCGCCCGCTACACCGTGCCCGGCCCGCCCCCCGCCGTGCCCTGGCCGGCCGGTGCCGAGGCCGAGGTCCGGGTGGCCGGCGTGGGCACCATGGGCCCGGTGGGAGGCGCCGCGCCGGTGCCGGTGGGAAGCGTGGCCAAGATCATGGCGGCCTATGTGATCCTCCACGACCACCCCCTGGCGGCGGGCGCCCAGGGGCCCCTGCTCACCATCACCCCGGGCGACGTGGCCCTCTACCACCAGGACGTGGCCAACGGGGACTCCGTGGTGAAGGTGGCTGCCGGGGAGCGCCTGACCGAGCGCCAGGCCCTGGAGGGCCTTCTGGCGCCCTCCGGCGACAACATCGCAACGCTGCTGGCCACGTGGGACGCCGGCTCGATGCCGGCCTTCCTGGCCCGCATGAACGCCACGGCCGCCCACCTGGGCATGACCCACACCCACTACGCGGACGCCAGCGGGCTGTCCCCACAGACCGTGAGCACGCCCTCGGACCAGCTCCGCCTGGCCCCCCTGGCCATGGCCAATCCCACCTTCGCCCACATCGTGGGCCTGCGCCAGGTGGTCCTCCCCGTGGCGGGGGTCCAGTACAACACCAACGGCCTGCTCGGCCACGACGGCATCGTGGGCATCAAGACCGGGTCCACGGGCCAGGCCAACGGGTGCCTGGTCTTCGTCGCCCACGCCCAGGCCGCAGGCCGGATGCGGACCCTCTACGGCGCGGTGTTCGGGGTGAAGCCGGCCCCCGGCCAGGGCTGGCTGACGGCGGTGTCGTTGGCGACGGCCAAGTTGCTGCCCGCGGTCACGGCGAGCATCAGACCGGTCAAGGTGCTCTCCCCCGGCACCCAGGCGGCGCGGGTGGTGGCCCCGTGGGGTGCCTCCACGCCGGCGCTGGCCACCAAGGGCGTGACCCTGGTCGGCTGGCCCGGCCTGCCGGTGCGGATCACCCCGGTGCCCTCCTCCAAGCTCAGCCCGACCATGCCGCCCAACGTCGACGTGGGCCAGGGTCGGGTGCAGGTGGGGGCCCAGGAGGCGACCGTGGGCCTGCGTACGACCAGGCCGATCAAGGGACCCACCCTGCGCTGGAAGCTGGGCCAGGTGTGACCCACCCGGGCTGCGGGTTCCTCCGCCCGGGTCGGTAGCGTGTGGGGCCGTGCAGGCCCGTGCCCCCGCCTCCTCCGCCAACCTCGGCCCGGGGTTCGACACCCTGGCCGTCGCTCTCGACCTGGGGGTGGAGGTCCAGGTCGACCCGGCCCCCCGCCTGGTGGTCAGGGGGGAGGGCGAGGGGGCGGAGTTGGCGGACGACGCCGAGCACATGGCCGTCCGGGTGGCCACCGGGGTGCTGGGCCACGACCGCCTCGCCATCACCGTCCGCTCCCAGGTGCCGGTGGGCCGGGGGCTGGGCTCCTCGGCCGCTTTGGCCGTGGCAGCGGCCGCAGCCGCCGGCGCCGCGGATCCCCTGGCGGTCGCCGCGGCCAGCGACGGGCACCCGGAGAACGCGGCCGCCAGCGCCCTGGGGGGCCTGGTGGCCGCCACCACCGTGGACGGCTCGCCCCTGGCGGTCCCCCTGCCCCTGGACCCCGGGCTCGCCTTCCTGGTCCTGGTCCCCGACAAGGCGCTGCCCACCAGCCTGGCCCGCCAGGCCCTGCCCGCAGAGGTCCCCCACGCCGACGCCGCGTTCAACCTGGGGCGGATGGGCCTGCTGCTCGGGGGCCTGGCGGACCGGCGCCGTCTGGTTCCCCAGGCCACCGGGGACCGGCTCCACCAGGACGCCCGCGCCGGCTTGTTCCCCGAGGCCCCCGAGCTACTGGCCGGGCTCGTCGAGGCCGGGGCCCTGGCCGCCTGCTGGTCCGGGGCGGGGCCCAGCCTCCTCGGCATCTGCGACCAGGAGACCGGTCCGGGGCTGCGGGAACGGGGGGAGGCCCTGCTGGACCGGGCCGGGGTCGC
>DASQQH010000647.1:0-4012 GCA_035643555.1 Acidimicrobiales bacterium
GAACTTCCCCGGAACGGCCTACGACTACCGGTTCTACATCGTCCACGTCTTCCTGCTCCCGGCGATCATCGCCGGCCTGCTGGGCGCTCATCTGGCCCTGCTCTGGCACCAGAAGCACACCCAGTTCCCCGGCGGGGGGGCCACGGAGAAGAACGTGGTGGGCTCGCCGGTGTGGCCGGTCTTCGCCTTCAAGACCCTGGGTCTGCAGCTGATGGTGTGGGGCATCATCGCCGCCCTGGGCGGCCTGGCCCAGATCAACCCCATCTGGCTGTACGGCCCCTACATCCCCTACAAGGTGCCCTATCTGGTCCAGCCCGACTGGTACATGGGATGGCTGGACGGTGCCCTGCGGCTGATGCCGTCCTGGGAAGTGAACATGACCGGGCACATGATCCCGAACTTGTTCTTCCCGGCGATCTTCCTGCCCGGTGTCACCACCATGTTCCTGTTGTTCTGGCCGATGCTGGAGGCCAAGTTCACCAAGGAGAACCGGCACAGCCACCACCTGCTGGACCGGCCGCGGGACCGGCCGCTGCGGACGGCGATCGGCGTGGCGGTCATCTCCTTCTACGGTGTGCTGTTCCTGGGGAGCGCCACCGACCTGCTGGCCAACTTCTTCGCCGTCTCGCTCAACGCGGTGCTGTGGTCGCTGCGCGTCATCCTGGTGCTGGCCCCGCCGGTGGCGGGCTACCTGGCCTGGTGGCTGTGCAAGGAGACCCAGCACCTCCCCACCGCCGGCGAGCGTCACCGCCCGGCGATGATCATACGGAGCTCGACGGGCGGGTATCTGCTGCGAGAGTCCGACGAGCGCCCGGGGGACGAGGAGGTGGAGCTGGCGCCCGAGCCCGTACCCTCGGTCAGTCTGGGCGGCGACGGGGGCCCGGGCTCCCGGGGCGAGGCGGTGCCCGAAGAGGTCCTGGTCGGCTCCGGCGAGGTTGGCGAGGAGGGCGCCGAGACGGGTGGTGTGGTCCAGGCCCTCCGGGGGCCGGCCCCGAGGCCGTCGCTGCGCGAGCTGCTCCGGCCCGGGAGCGGTGGCAACGGTGGCCTGGGGTCGCTGTTCCCCCGCCGCTCACGGCCCCGGGGGCGCGACGGGAACGGGGAGACGCCGTCGTCCAACGGCGGCTAGCGCCGCATCGGGCGACGCTGCCGCCGACACCGGGGGGCCAAAGGAGGTTCGGGTGACGGACCCCGGCGGTCGGCGTCGTGGCGTCCAGGAGGGCCTCCTTCGCCTCAGGGACCGGTCGGAGAGGGCCTTCCCCACCCGAGGCCTCGTCGTTGAGCACCGGGCCCCGGGTCGACCCCCGCCGACCCCGAGCCGGTGGTGTGGGTCCCCCAGCCGGCCCAGCGGTCGTTCGCGCGGGCGGTCAGGGCCTGGCCGGTGCGGGGTGTGCGACCTCGTGGCGGGTCGGGACGGTGGCTGCCGCCCCCCCTCGACGGGGTGGCTCCCCTGCGGTTCCCCGGGTGAGCGAGAGCCTGGGGGGCGGGGCTGGCGTGTCGAGGGCAGCGACCGCCCGGAGGACCAGCGCTGCTTCCGGGCCACCGCGGGCTCCACGGACGGGGCACCGGCCGCCCCCGAGGTCCTCGCTGATGCCGAGGAGGCGGACGGCCCGAGCCGGTGTCGGGTCGGGCCGCACCCGGGCGTCCCGGTTTCCCTCCTCCATGCGGTGAGACCGACCAACGACGGCGGCGCCGACCTGGTGACGAGGGCGCCGACGCGACAGGGCGAGCCCGGGACGTCCCCGCCTGCCACCCCTTCCTCGTACACCCCCTCCCAGCGCAGCACAGTGTCGGGGCGAGTCCTGGGACAGCCCGCCACCCTGGCCCCGGGCTGACCGTCGCCAGGGGCTCGGGGGCTGTCCATGGCCACGACGTTGACCGTCGGAGGCGCCCGCCAGAACAACCCGCCGCGCAGGCGCTGAGCCAAAGCGCCGTGGTGGCACCGCCTCGGCGGTGGGGCCCTGCGCATGGGGCGACTCCAGCCACGGGGGAGTCTCCCGACACCGCCCCACGCCTCCCCAGTGGGCGCACCGAACAGGGTGGTGGCCCGGGAGCCTGGTCGGGTGCGGGCGAAGGGTGTGGTCCGCCCCGGGGGAAGGTGGCTCCGCTCCGTCCGGCCGCCGGCCACCATCGCCCTCGGCGGCCACGACCAGGCGTGCGGGGAGGGCGAACCGGTCGGCGGCGGCGCCCGGTGCCTTGCCGGGTGAACCATCCCCGGCGTGTCGTCCCCGCCGCGGCGCGGCGTTGTGCCGGGCCCGTCGCGCCGACGGGTCGGTCTCCACGCCGGTCAGGCCTGCCGAGCTCCCTGGCCCCCGGCACCAGGCTCGGACGATGGTCGTGTTGGCCACGTCGGGGGTGGGGGAAGGCCACGACGGTGTCCGAGGCCACGCGCCCGGCCCTGCGATCCTCTCCCAACGGGGGTGGTGAACGGCTTGGGGAGACGCCGACGGCGTGTGGCGTCGCAGGATGTGGGGGAGGGGTCGGAGGCGACCTTGTGGGTGCGGCGGCTCCGGACGGGCCAGGGGCGCCGCCCCGGGATGTGGAAGCGGCGCGATGGGGCGCCGGGGGGTCGGAGCATCGCCCACCGCACGGCCTGAGCGGCCCCACCTGGCGCTGGACGGGGGTGCGCCGCCAGGACCGGCACCCCGGGGCGGTCCTGGTGGTCAGCCCCGGGCCAGGAGGCTCAGAGGGCGCCGCCCCGGCGGCTTTCCATGATGACGCCGCCGAAGGCGATGATGCCCATCATCCCTCCGATCACGGCCAGCCAGGGCCCGAAAGCCAGGGCGAGGGCGACGAAGCCCATCCCCACCCCGAGGATGAGCGGCCACAGGCTCTGGTCAGCGAAGGCGCCCACCGTGCCGCTGCCGTCGGCCCGGGTGGCGTCGGTCCGGTCCTCGGGCCGTGGCGTGGACCGCCGTGACCACCAGAACAGATAGGAGCCGGGGAGGATGCCCAGGCACGCGGTGAACAGCAGGAGGACCGAACCGGTGTCGTCGTAGCTGCTGAACCAGTACAGGCCGAGGGTCACCATGAAGAAGGCGCCGGTTCCCAGGAAGAGCAGGGACTCGAGCTTGAACCCCCCCGTGCCCCGGTTGGTGCCCATGCCGTCATGGACGAGCTCTTTCAGTTTCATTCGACCGTCACCCCCGTTGGCCCGACCACGTCGACCCGGGCCGGCTCACCGTGGTTGTAGTCCCAGGTGGGTCGTTCTGACCTGATGGGCGGTAGCCAGAGGAAGTTGTGGTGGGGCGGTGGAGAGGTGGTGGCCCACTCCAGGGTCTGGCCGTCCCAGGGGTTGTCGCTGGCCATCACGGGGTGGCGCCAGGAGGCGTAGCAGTTGGCCAGGAAGATGGCGAAGGACAGCCCGATCAGGTAGCCCCCCACGCTGGACAGCATGTTCAGTGTGGTCCAGTGGTCGGCGGGGGTGTAGGTGGCGATCCGCCGTGGCATGCCGTAGAGGCCGAGCACGTACTGGGGCATGGTCTGGAGGATGAAGCCGATGATGAGCAGGGCGAAGTGCGTCTTGCCCAGGCCCGATCGCATCATCCGACCGGTGAACTTGGGGTACCAGTAGTAGAAGCCTCCGAACCCGGCCAGGACGGCCGTGCCGATGAGGACCTCGTGGAAGTGTGCCACGACGTAGTAGGTGTCGTGCACGAAGAAGTCGATCGGGGGGGCAGCCAGGAGGATCCCGGACAGCCCGCCTAAGAGGAACACGACCAGGAACCCGACGGCGAACAACATGGGGGTCTCGAAGGTGATCTGCCCCTTCCACATGGCGCCGATCCAGGCGAAGAACTTGATGCCGGTGGGAACGGCGATGAGGTAGGAGAGCCCGGAGAAGAAGGGGAGCAGGACCACGCCGGTGGTGAACATGTGGTGCGCCCACACCCCCGTGGACAGCCCGGCGATGGCCAAGGTGGCGAAGACCAGGCCCTTGTAGCCGAACACCGGCTTGCGGCTGAAGACCGGAATGACCTCCGTAATGATGCCGAAGAACGGCAGCGCCACGATG
>DASQQH010000648.1:0-2513 GCA_035643555.1 Acidimicrobiales bacterium
GCCACACCCAAACCGAGATCCACACGTTGTCGAACTACAACAAGTACTACAGCGGGTTCCACAGCTGGCCCAAGATGTTCGACCGAGTGTGGTACCTGTCGGTGCCCAAGTCGATGTTCGACGACGCCATGACGGCGGGGCCGTTCGAATTCCTCACCTCGATCAGCTTCAGCTTCGAGTACCTGCTCACCAACCTGTTGTTTGTGCCGTTCATGTCGGGCGCCAGCTTCAACGGGGACATGCCCACGATGACCTTCGGGTTCTCTGCGCAGTCCGACGAGAGCCGCCACATGACCCTGGGGCTCGAGGCCATCAAGTTCCTGCTCGAACAGAACGAGGGCAACGTGCCCATCGTCCAGGGCTGGATCGACAAGTGGTTCTGGCGTTCCTACCGGCTTACGGCACTGGTCGCCCAGATGATGGACTACATGCTCCCCCGCAAGGTCATGAGCTGGAAGGAGGCCTTCGAGCTCTACTTCGAGGACCAGATGCTGGGCGGGCTGTTCCCCGACCTCGACTTCTACGGGATCCGCCCGCCCCGCCACGTCGAGCAGGCCATCCAGGAGAAGGACATCCTCTCCCACCAGACCTACATCATTCTCCACAATTTCTCCTTCGCTGCCGCGTTCACCACCTGGACCCCCGACGACGAGCACCTCGACTGGCTGTCGGCCCAGTACCCGGAGACCTTCGACCGGTACTACCGCCCGGTGTTCGAGAAGTTCCGCCGGATCGAAGAGGGCGGGGGGCGGATGTTCTTCCAGGGGCTGCCCCAGCTGTGCCAGGTGTGCCAGATCCCCATGGCCTTCACCGAGCCCGGCGATCCGACGACCCTGTGCAACCGGCGCTCCATGTTCCGGGGCGAGCTGTTCCATACCTGTTCCGACGGCTGCCAGTGGATTTTCGAGCGGGAGCCGGAGAAGTACTGCCAGGCGTGGCTGCCGGTGCACCAGATCTACCAGGGCAACTGCGGAGGCGCCACGGTCCCCGAGGTACTGGCCTGGTACGGGGTCGAAGAGGGTGACAACGGGGACTACCACGCCTCGCCGGACAAGGCGTCCTGGGACGCCTGGCACGCGACGACACCCGTTGGAGGCTGAGGACATGACCGTCAAGGCCATCGGCAACTACGACTTCCCCTCGTCCGACCGGGCAGAGCTGTTCGGGGACGACCAGTTGGTCCACGTCCGCTGGCGAGGCAATATGGCCCTGTGCGCGGCCGCCGCGTTCCGGGCGCCCAAGGCGATGACTTGGGCTGAGTTCCGCTCCACCATGGTCGATCCTTGGGCCGCCTCGGACCCCGACTACGACCCAGATTCAGTCCGCGGATGGACTCTTGACGAGGCGGAGTTCACCCCTGACCCCGAGGTGAGCCTCGCCCACCTCGGCGTCGGGCACAAGTCGGTCCTCAGCTTCACCACGTCCTGATGCCAGGAGCGTTCACGGTCAGGGTCGAGCCGGTAGGGCGGGAGCTGACCTGCAGGGGCGACCAGAGCCTGCTCGACGCCTGTCTGCGGGAGGGGGTGTGGCTGCCCCACGCGTGCACCCACGGCACGTGCGGGACCTGCAAGGCGCAGATCCTGGAGGGGGAGGTCGACCACCGGGACTCCTCGTCCTTCGCCCTCCTGGAGATGGAGCGGGTCGAGGGCCAGGCCCTCATCTGCACTGCCCGGCCCCGCTCGGACGTGGTCATCGAGGGCGAGGTCGACGTCCCCGAGGGCGTCGAGATGCACCCGGTGCGGGACCTGGTGGCCACCGTGGCAGAGGTCACCGAGCCCGCCCGCGACGTCCGGGTCCTCCGCCTCGACCTAGACGAGGACCTGTCCTTCAACCCGGGCCAGTACGTCCAGGTAGACCTGCCGGGAGCGGACGACACCCGGTCGTTCTCCCTGGCCAATCCGCCCTCGGAGCCCCGGCGCCTCGAGCTCCACGTCAAGCGCACCCCCGGTGGGCTGGCCACCGACGGGTGGATTTTCGCCACCCTGGAGGTGGGCGCCAGGGTGGGTGTCACCGGGCCGTTCGGGCAGTTCTGTTTCCGCCCGGCACGCACCGAGTCCATGCTGCTGCTGGCCGGAGGGACCGGCCTGGCCCCCATCAAGTCCATCGTGGCCCACGTGCTCGGGTCCGGGCTGGACCGGGAGATGACCGTGTACCACGGGGTCGCCACCGCCGCCGACCTCTACGACTGGTCGTGGTTCGAGGCGGCGGCGGCCGCCCACCCGGACCGCCTGCGGTTCCTGCCGGCACTGTCCCGCGAGGACTGGAACGGCCGCACCGGCCGTATCCCTGACCAGCTGGCCGCCGACTTCGAGCGCTGTGCCGGGCATGTGGCCTACGTGTGCGGCTCCCCGGCGTTCGTGGACGACACGATGAAGGCCCTGATGCGCAAGCGCCTCTTCCCCCGGGACATCGCCCGGGAGGACTTCTACGACCTGTCCGACAAGGTGGGCGCCGGGGTGCGCAGCCCCCTGCTGAAGCGCTGAGCCGCCGGTGCTGGCGAGCCCCCACGAATC
>DASQQH010000649.1:0-9739 GCA_035643555.1 Acidimicrobiales bacterium
GCGTTCACCAGCCAGCCCCAACGCCCGCCAACCGACGCTCAGGCGCTCCCCCAGCCCGGGGCGGCCACCTGTCCGGCGACACCCCGGGCGGGTCGCCAGATCGGAGCCCCGCCCGAGGCCCGGGCGTCGACGTCGGACCCCATGGCGGGGAGCTTTCGCCGGGTCGGGCGGTACGCCCTCCCGCACCCCCTGGTGAACCGAGCTACCCGCCCTTGTGGCGAGAGCCGCCGCCGGGGCTGGTGGGTCGCTCCGGGACACGGTGACTGATGAGCCAGGCGGCTCCGAAGATTCCCGAGACGAGCACGAAGGTGGTGAGAAGGGCCCCCAACAGGACCAGGTGGGCGAGGAGGGCATAGCCGCTGAGGACCACCAGGATGACGCCCAGGGCCAACAGCATCTCCATCAACGACCTCTCCAGGCTGGGTCCGAGCGAGCCACTGGCACGCCCCGGGGGCCGCCGTCGCCTCTCCGCCACCTCACTGCTGTGGGGATATCTCGGACCCCTCGGAGGAAGAACGCGCCCTCGGTACCCGCCACCGCGACCCTGCTTCCCGCTACGACAGCCTGTTGGCTCACCGCTCCTCCACCTGTCCCGCCGTTTGGGCCGCTCGCCCAGCGCTCGATATCCAGAACTCTTTGATCTTCCCCGTTGTGGCAGATGCATCACCTGGCGCGCAGATAGCGAGCACATGCGCGCTATCTGCGCTTCAACTCTCGCGACAGCTTGGTAGCCGCCACCCGGATCCGGCGGTGGGCCTCCACCGTGTACGGCCCTTCGGCCGGAAACGCTGAGCCTAGAGATGCTTACGACACGGTCGGCCGCTGGGCCCAGCGCGACCGTTCCAGTACGAGCCGGCCGCACCTGGCGTAGTGGAGATGACCACAGATGGCGCCCGGTGCCGAAAGCCTCTGGCGGACAATTGGCCGGCGCCTCGAGCCACCAGGGCCACGCGTTGAGCATCCCGACCTGTCACCGACGCTCTGCGCACCCGATGGCGGCGGACCACACGACCGTCCACTCCGTCCGCACCTCCCTCGGCCCAGCGGACCACGGCCGCCTCATGACTGCCCCCGTGATCCTGCCCCCCACCCTCCCCCCCCAAAGGATCGAGGGGACAGGCTCTTCTCCGTCCACCCGGGCAGTCCGGACGTCGCGAGCGCCCCGTATCGACGCCGGCCTCCTCCGCCGGCCCAGGGAGACCGGGCCAGGCGCACGACGACCGCTCCACGCCAGACCTGGCGGTCCCGTCGAGGACACCGGGCCCACCGGCACGTACCCGCCCACGCCAACCCCTGCCACCGATGCAGGTCCTGGCCTTCCAACTGGCTTGGGGTCCCAGGGTGGCGCCCTCGGCTCCTGCCACCGACCTGTCGCCAGCGCCCCTGGACCTCCCTGGCCGCCACATGCCCCTCCCCGTCCCGGTTCCGCCCACCCGTCTACCGGCGCCAGCGCAGGCAACATCCCGCGGCCCACCACTACAGCCTCCAGGTCACGGCACCGTCCGATCACCCCGGTCGGACCTCACGGTCTCGGCGACCACTCGGTGGAGGTCGACATCGACCGCCACCCAGGGTCACCGGGGGCGCCGGCCCCCCTCCACCGCCGCGATCACGTCGGCGGTCGTCGCGACTTGGGCAACATTGGTCACGGCGTAGTTCAACGCCGCCAGCTGCCACTCGTCACCGGTAGTCGAGGTACCGTCGGACACCACGATCACCTCGTAACCCGCATCAGCACCATGGCGGGCGGTGTGCTCGACCGACATATTCGTCCAAGCCCCGGTAATCACGATCACTTCCACCCCGAGGCCCCGCAAGAGAATGTCCAGTCTGGTGTCGTAGAAGGCGTTCATACGCATCTTCTCCACCAGGTGGTCGCCGGGTCGGGGTTCCAGGCCCTCCACCGGAGCGGCCCCCCAGGATCCCCGTACGAGGGCGTCGCCCTCCCTCACGCCCCGGAAGAGTGGCGCATTCTGCTTGAGACCCACGGCACCCTGCTCCACAAGAAAATGAACATGGATGACGGGCATTCCTGAGCTGCGAGCAGTGTCAGCCAGCCTCGTCACGTTGCTGACGACCTGCTGACTCCTGGCGTGTGCCGGTGCACCAGAGTCAGCGAAGGCCCC
Source organism: Acidimicrobiales bacterium (assembly GCA_035643555.1). GTDB lineage: Bacteria > Actinomycetota > Acidimicrobiia > Acidimicrobiales > JAJPHD01 > DASQQH01. Next base: position 2,127 of record DASQQH010000649.1, read on the forward strand.
GCCCTCGCTGATCACGTCATTCTGCAGGTCCTGGATGATCAGGGCAGTCTTCCCGGCATCGAGACCGAGGGACCCAGCTCCGGCAGTGCTCATACTCTCCTCCTGGATCAGTGGTACGGAAGGTGCGCCGAGGCCACTCGTGTAGGAAGGCGGTACAACGAGGTAGAACTCGGCAGGTAAAGCGTCTTCCAGCCTGCCTCGCCCCAAGCCAGGTTGCCCACGTTCTCGGGAACTTCGACGATACCCAGGTGCTCTGCCCGCGGTGAGAGCACCCACACGCCACCCGGGCCCGTGACCCAGATGTTGCCCCGCTCGTCACACTTCATCCCGTCCGGGACGCCCTCCTCGACCACGCCGGTTCCGATCCCGCCGAAGAATAGGGTCGGGGCCGACAGGGAGCCATCCGAGCGCACCTGAAACACCTTGATCTCGGCCCGGGGAGAGTCGTTGATGTACAACAGCGACTCATCGGGAGAAAAACACAATCCGTTGGGCTGTTCGAACTCCTCCCTCGCCACAACCAACTGCAGCTCATTGCCGTGCGGAGGGATCCGGTACACACCCTGGAACCCCATGTCGCGCTCACGCTCGATACCGAAACCCGGCATACGCCCGTACCAGGGATCGGTGAAGTAGATCGATCCGTCGCTTCTCACCACGACGTCGTTCGGGCTGTTGAGCTCCCTCCCCTCGAAGTGGCTGGCCAGGGTCTCACGCGTACCGTCCGGCCGCTCTCGTACGAGCGAGCTGGTTGCATGCTCGCACACGAGCAGATTCCCGTCAGCGTCGTAGACCATGCCATTGCCCTTGTTGCTCGGACGCATGACCTCCTCGACACCCTCACCCGGGCGCCAGCGCCGGCGCACATCGCCCGGCATGTCGCTGAATAGCAGGAACCCTCCCTTGGCGTTCCACACCGGTCCCTCGGTGAAGGTAAAGCCGGTGGCGACCCGCTCCACCTCGCCGCGGGGGTCCACGAGCTCCTCCATCTTCTCCGAATTGCTGATGATCGCCACTGGCGTTTCCCCTCCTCCCGGTCTCAGGCTGTCGTCCTCTCGTCCGCCAGCCACCAGTGTCGTCATCCTGTCAGAGGACCGGGTGCGGCCGCATCCCACCCCCCGCCGCGATCCCGGTCCCGGGCGACCGTCAGCCCTGGGGTGGACAGCCTGCGCGGACATGGGGGACCCCGACCGGCCGCCGGGGCGCCGGGACGACGGCCATGGCGCGACGGGTGGACCGCTCCTCGCCAGCGCAACCGGGTGTGGACGGCGCCGGTGGACCCACACGGGGAGGCGATGCGCGAGCTGGTCCGACCGCGCCGTCGGCGCGCCCGGTGGCGACTCGACGCCACGGCCGACGCCCCAAGATCGGGACCCATCGGCTGCCCGCACACTCGTGGAGGGACCGGACGGGCGTTAGGCCGCGCCACCCTGGGCTGGGCAGACGTACCCCGGCCGGGCTACCGACCGAGTCGGCCCCCCGGGGGTGTACCGGCCTCCGAGTTGGCAGCCATCGACGGCTCGGGCCCATCACGGACCATCAGGCTCCTCTCGCCGTGCAGCCATTGCCTCCGAACGCGGGGTCAGGGAGATGGCTTGCCGTCGGGGCCAACCAGGCGAGGGGGAGCGAAGGTATCTCCCAGGCAGCAGCCGAGCCCCGCACCAGCGCGTACGCGGCACCCCACAGGGGTTGCGGGGGGACAGGCCGCCCCGACAGCTTGGCGGCGACCTGGGCTCTCACGGCGCCGGTGCTCACGAGGCCACCATGGACCGCTGGCAACACGGTGGTGGACGCCTCGCCCAGGGGCCCGGGAGGGGCAACTGCGGCACTCGCCAGGGGAAGGAAGACGTGTAGGGCGACACCGGGCACCGGACAGAGGATGCGGTCGCGCAGCAGCGCCCCATGAGTGATGAACGACCGGACGAAGGGGCTGTCGGCTCGGATGGTGATCGACGGATCCTCGAGGTGGACCAGCGACAACAGCTCCCGGGCCTCCCAGCCTCCAGCCAGGCCCCACCCCTGGTGACCCGCTGGCGGGTACCCCACTCGGCTCGGCTGTACGAGGGGGCTCGTCAGGACCACCCGGGCGACTGGGGGACGGGGATGTCCGGCGAGATACAGCCGCACGACCGCGGTTCCCTCGCTCACGGCGACGAGGTCGACGGGCTTCCCCGTTCGTTGGTGGAGCTCCGCGATCTGCCGCCCCAACAGTCGCGCGCTGTGATCGAGGGACTGGTGGGTGGCGCTGGGACCGTACGGCTCGGGGTAGCCGTTCGGCCCCGATCCACGATAGGAGTAGTGCTGGGTCAGAAAGCGAGCGCCGAACCGGGCGTGGGGGTGGCCGTCGTAGCTGCTGTTGAAACCGTCCACAACGAGCAACGGGGTGCCATCTGGGGAGCCCGCGGGAGGGCTGCCCACCGCGCCCGGAGGCACCGACACCTTCGACCGGAACCCCGCCAGCGGCGCCACCGCGGCGACGAGGAACACGCCGACCGTGACCACGAGGAGCCCCGCCCCCACCGGCGCCCGCTTTGCCTGCGCTCCCCGGTGCTCGAGCGCGGCCAACATCTTGGTCCATGCCCAGGCGTTGTACAGCCCCACGACCCCGGCGACCGGCACCACCGACCAGCCGGGCGCGTAGGTCAGCACCAACCCCCCGGCGGTTAGCACCCAGAACGTGAGCGCGGAAACAGCGATGGCCACCAACGGCGGCCATCGTCGCCACCAGCGCGCCTGGAACCCGCCGTGGGGGAAGACCAGGAACGTCACAAACAACGGGATGAGCATGCCCAGGACGAACCACGACAAGGACGTGACGCCTCCGGCGAAGGCGACCGTCGCGCCCGGCGACAGCACGATCAACGACAGCAACGCCGAGGCCAGTCCACGCAGGATGAGCGACGGCCACGGCGGCCGAGGGACGCTGATCGGCCACGCCAGCCGAGCGAGGCAGGCGGTGACCACCCCCCGTAGGACCACGACGAGGACGACTTCCCAGGCCAGCGAGAGCCACGAATGGTTGTAGACGATCAACCACCGAAGGTCATGAAACGCCCCGTAGGGGGGTGGTGCGGTCACCTGCGGGGCAAAGGGGATCGCCTCGACGAAGTTCGCTCCCCGGAGCGCGCCGGCCTCCAGGAGGGCGCCCCCCACGCAGACAGCGACCAGCGCCAGTCGGCTGGGCGCGCGGCGCCAGCGAACCCACAACGACGACCTCCCCATACTCAAGGGCTCGACGACCACGTCACCGGGTCCGGATCACGCTCCCCACCGCCAGTGGCCCCCTGTCGGTCGGGGCACCCACGCGAAGGCGGTGGCTTCGCGCCACGGGACGGGCCGGCCAGCCCTGTGGATTCCCCACCCCGGTCGCCCACGGGTGGCCAGCCGGCTCGCTGGATCCGGGGCTCTCGGGGTCCGCCCTCGCCGACCCCGACCCGGGCATGGCACCTTGCCCTTCGACCGGGGGCTCAGCTGCCGTCACGGCCCATGACAAGCTGAGGCGATCCACGGGTCTGTCGGGGCCGTGTCACAACCGTCCGGGGCCCGGGGTGGCGTTCCTCCCGGACCGTTGTCATCCGCTCCGGCGCCAGAAGGCCAACGCGGGTCATTGCGCCTCGTTCCGAGTGCGACGCTCGAGCGCTCCTGCCCCCAGGTGGCGGTGTCGCCAGGGCGGCCGGCGTCCAGTTCCCCGTCACGAACTGGTCCATCGCCGGAAGGTGGGATGGCCCTACGATCCACCCCGGTCGGAACCGCGAAGCTGCCTTGCACCGGGGGGCGGGGCCAGGGGCCGCCAGGCCACGCCACCCAACCACCGGAGTTCTGCATCTCCCCCGGCGACTCGCCCGTGGCGTCGCCGCGTCGCTCGCCAGGAGAACGGGCAACGGCTGTCGATCTCACGCGGTGGCCGCCTGGAGCCCGGGACGAGCACCTCACCGACGGCCCTTGCGATGAGGCCGAGCGCTTGGCCTCCCTCATGGCCGCAACCACCGTCGCCTCAGTGACCGCCATGCTTGCCCGCTGCCCTCGCTGTCTTGGCCTCTGTGGCTGGCGACTCGGCTCTGGTCCCAACGGACCACAGGTGGTTCCACCAGTCCTGGGCTACCCACCGCTGATCGCGGCAAAACGGGCGGACGGCGCCTGTAGCGGTCAGGTGCCGGGCCACGCCCGCCTCAGATAACGATCACACCCGGTCTCTCATGGGCACCCACCGATCCTCGGACGAGACAAACAAGGTCGTCGCTTGGAGCCAGCCCTGTGCCCCCCGCCACGTAGCGGTGCATGCCTGTGCCGGTCCAACGTGGGAGCCACCTGGCGGTACGGACCCCCCACGCCGCCGCGCCGGTCAAGCAGCACCTTCCGACAAGGACAGCGTGTGGATCGACGGGCCCGCATCCACCGGACCCAACGGTCGAGCACCCAGGACTGCCGCGATGGTTGCCCACCGACCCGCACCGCTGTGTTTGCGCCTCCTTCGGGCGACGTCCCCCAGGGTGATCGACCCCCGATGGGTGCCCGGTCTCCCACGTCCATCGCCACCGCTCCCCCCGGGTGACCACGCAGGTCCCCTGCTGAGGCGCGCCGGGGAGGTGACTCGCCGGCGGGTCACATCGTGGCTGCCAACCCCCAGCCAGCATCCTCATCGGGCGATCCGGACCGCCAGCCACCCTCACCTGGCGAGTCGTCTCGCCCGGGGCAACCCCGGAGCTGAGGACTAAGATGCCATCCCGGCCGGCAGTCGACCCTCCCGCGGCGCACCCTGTGACGGGTATCGGCAGGCCACCCACGTGCCACCGGGGCTCTTTGGAAAGCGCTTCCGGCGATCAGCTCACATCGATCGGCATCGACCGACGGGCGCCCACGGTCACCGAGGGGCTCTCTTCACGATCGACTTCGCGCTCTTGCCATGTCGACCATCGCTGAAGTCTTCCAGTGTCCGGGCAAGAAACCATATCGTTCCCGGTACGCGATGTGGGGGATCATCCGTCCGTGGGCAGGGTCAACCCAGCACTTCGTTGTCATCTCGTGGTCGAACGCCTGAACCTCACAGGTCTCACAGACCAGCCAGGTCCGATGCGGATCCGACATCGGCAGTGGCGTCGGTATGCCGCCCCACGGTCCGGCCGACAGCATTCCCGTCCCGTCCACGGCCCGACGGAACTCCTCTCCTCCCTGACCAGGGCCCCGAGGTCGTCGATGTCCGGTCTGGCGGTGCCCGTCCGTCGTGTCCACTTGGATCTAACTCCTCAGAAAATTCGTTCGTTGCCGCGATCTTGCGTCCCGAGGCGATGTTGGACTCATCCGGACCGGGCCAAGACACGCTTCACCACGGGGGGTCACGGAATCCAATGCCTGGAAGATCCCCTCTGGGCATGGTGAGCTCTGCCTTGCGCAGCAATATCCATCCCGCTTGGGGTAATGACAACCAACGAGCCAGCACATATCCCTGTTGCTGCTGCCCAGCCGACACCGAGAAAAGACGCCGGGCGCCTACCGACCGACGCCCGTGTCCCGTCACCAGTCGGCAGGCGGCCACCCGTGGCCCCTGCTCCGCCTGAGCAGCAGGGTTTGCTATACCCGCGCGCCCCGCGGGCCAATCCTCCATGCTGGGGGGCGGTGTCGGTCCACCCACATGGTCAGCGACGCCGCCAGGGCATTCGGACCTCGACCGGAGGGGCACCCTCGCCAGCCCTCGGCTGACATCACCAGAGCGTCGGCGTCACCGAAACAAGGGCACCGTAGGTCGCCCGTACTCCCGACGCCGACTTGCTGGACCCGAGCCGACCCCAGGGACCCTCTCCAGGTGACGCCGAGCGACGGCGCATGGGGCGTAGCGACCGTCGCCGTACCGCGGGAGGTCGGACCCGGACCCCACGGGACCCCGCCTCGGGCCGAGGCCCCGCGGGTTCCAGTGAGCCGACGACGGCAGTCCCACGAGGCGCCGGCGCTCTCCGACCTGACCGCCATATTGATGCCGGTCCCGGGTAAGCGCGCCTTCCCCCAGAGGTCCAGGGCCACCGTGAGGAGACACTCGCCCGCCCCGCCGCTCGGGTGCCGCCGGCGCCGGGCCCGTTGGTGGCGGATGGAGACCTGGGCAGGCGCGATGTCCTCGGCTCGGACCCTGCGGTTGTCCTGCGACCACCTCCGTCAGGCCGCCCATGACCCAACGAGAGCGCCACGTGGGCCTGCCCGCTGCCCCACACCCGACCGACGCCCCGACCATGCTCCAGGGGAACCACCGCCCACACCCCTGCCCCGGACTTCCCATGGCCCTCCTCGTCCACCGGCCCCCGGTCCCCCAGGGAAGCCTCGGCCACCGCCTCAGACCCCTGGCCCGCCTCCACCCCCAGCCGGCACGATGTGGGGCCCTGCCAATTCGTCCCAGACGCCCTCCCCGCGCGGCCATCTCGAGCCGGGGGGGGACCACAACCCCTGGCGACGGCCCTCTGGGCACCGGCCAGATCGGCGGGACGGTCGATGGACAGCTGCACCCCGCCGCCGCTCGCCCCTTGGCCTCCGAGCCACGGGAGCCCGGTGCAGACCAGCCACCTCCCGGATGGACACAACCAGTCGGGGACACGGGCACCGCTTCGGCCACTCGACCGCCCCGGGGCCCCGGCGCGCGGCCACTGTCCACGCTCCACCCCTGCTCACGCCGCCTCCGTCAGCGCCGCCCATCGGCGTCGTGATCCGGGCGTCTTCCAAGAGCGACGCCATCAGCGCCCGTCAGGCAGAGAACCAGTCAGCTCACGCCTGCAGAGTTCCTTTCGAACTCGGTGTTCCGTGGCCTGTTTGGCTGGCAATAGCCGTTGCTGTCTCGGGACCCGGGGGACGCTCGATACCTCGGCCGCAATCAGGTCGATGTAGGTGTCCTGTCGGATCCGCGCCAGGAGAGACTGTGCCGCGCTCTTGGCCCCCGCCTGGAGTGTGGCCGCGCTCAACCCCAGGACTCCCAGGGCACCGAGCACGGCTTGCGCTGCTGTTCCACCGCTGCCAGAGCTAACGAGCACCCCGGCGGCAGTGAGGAGCGCCACGCCTATGAGAATGGCGATGAGCTGTGGAGCAAACATCCGGATGATCTTTCCGGTTGTACGATAGTTCTTTAGCCACGCGTACGGCTTCACCATGGTCTCCGGATCCTGGTCCAGGACCAGCAAGCTGAACCAGCTGCGAACGGATGCACGGAGGCGAGAGTGCGCGTCGCTCTCCTCCCGCCAGACCCGATCAGCGGCGACTGCTGCCCAGATCTTCAACGAGCCAGCCACTGCTGGTGCGCTGACAGGCTGGCAATATGGCGAGAACCGCCCGAGTAGCCGGGACAGCACGGTGACGCGGTCCGGCCTGAAGAGCTCCGTCCACGAGCTCGCATCTCCGTCCGGTGCGTGCGGGTCAAGGGCCCAGAACGTCTCCGCGAGGCCCCGGCCTAGCTGATACCCAGAGGCGACGCTGCTGGCCCCGCTGGCAAGCCCGTCCTGGATCTCGCCGTCCCAGGCATAGAGCACCTTGGCGAATGCATCCCAGCTGCCTGTCACGCCCGTCGCCAGTTCCTGTGCCAGGTCCTGGACCTCCTCGCCATAGGTGACAGGGGGCTGCCCATCGTGGGCTGGTACGTGTAC
>DASQQH010000650.1:0-2734 GCA_035643555.1 Acidimicrobiales bacterium
CGCCTCAGCGGCGGTCAGGGCGGCCTTGGCCTCCTCGCCGCCGTTGCCGGCTCCCAGCGCCTCCGCCGCCAGGGCGAGCTTGCCGGGGGCGTAGTCGACGTTAAAGCGCATCACCTTGGGCAGGACGATGCCGCAGGCGGTCCCGTGGTGGACGTTGTGCAGGGTCCCCACGGCGTGGGCCATGGCGTGGGCCAGACCGACCTGGGCGACCGTGAAGGCCCAGCCGGCCATCGTGGCGGCCAGCTGCAGTTGCAGCCGCGCCTCCTCGTCGTCCCCGTCGGCCATGGCCCTGGGCAGGTTCCTGGCGATCAGGCGGATCGCCTGGAGGGCCTGTCCGTCGCAGATGGGCTGGGCCAGGGTGCTCGTCAGTGCCTCGACGGCGTGGGTCATCGCGTCCATGGCGGTGGCGGCGGTCAGGCCCGGTGGGAGGCTGCGCGTGAAGCGGGGGTCGAGGATCGCGCTGTTCGGGATGATGTGGGGATCGACGATGTAGGCCTTGCGGCCCGCCGCCTCGCTGTGGATGACCGCCACGTTGGTCACCTCGCTGCCCGTGCCTGCCGTGGTGGGGATCGCGATGTGGGGGACCTGGGGCTCAGTCAGCCGCATGAACGCCAGGTGGTCGTTCGCCATCCCGCCGTTCTTCAGGGTGACACAGACCGCCTTGGCCGTGTCGATGACGCTGCCGCCGCCGACGCTCACGATGCAGTCGGCTCCGACCTCCCGGGCCCGCTCCACCGCCGCGTCCACCGCAGCCAGGTCGGAGTCGGGGGGGACGTCGTCGAAGACCCCCTGGCAGAACTCGACGAGGGCGTTCTCGACCAGCGAGCACAGACCGGCGGCCCGGACCCCCTTGTCGGTCAGCACCAGCGCCCGTCGGCAGCCCAGGCTGGCGATCTCCTTGTAGATGGCGGCCAGGCTGTCGTGGCCGGCGATCACGTTGGTGGCCGCCTGGTACTGGACGAACTCCACCCTGGGGTCGTCCGAGAACAGGTTGAAGGTGAAGTTGCTCCTGACGGCCGGGTACGACGCCACGTGCACCCGCTTGGTCTGGGTGTACTCGGACAGGCCGCTGTGTCCCAGCTCGCGACCCACACCCGACTGCTTGTAGCCCCCGAACGGGCAGAAATCCCCGAAGATGTGGAACGTGTTGATCCACATCGTCCCGGTGCGGACCTGGCGGGCGATTCGTTCCGCCCGGGTCGTGTTCCGGGAGAAGACGCCGCCCGCCAGCCCGTAGGGCGAGTCGTTGGCCACGGCCACGGCCTCGTCGTCGTCCTCGACCTTCTCCACGCACACCACGGGGCCGAAGATCTCCTCGCGGGCGATGCGCATCCGGTTGTCGACGTCGGCGAAGACCGTGGGCGCGTAGTAGAAGCCGCCGTCCACCCCCGGCACCTGCACCCGCCGGCCGCCGGTCAGCAGCGTCGCACCCTCCTGCCTGCCGAGAGCGACGTAGCCCTCCACCGTCGCCAGCTGGCGGGCGCTGACCAGCGGCCCGAGATGGCTGGAGATCTCCAGTTGGTAGCCGACGCGGAGCTCCTCGGCCCGGCGGGTCATCCGCTCGACGAACTCGTCGTAGATGGCCGAGGACACGAGGACCCGGGTTCCCGACTCGCAGACCTGCCCCTGGTGGAAGAAGGTGCCGAACACGGCGCCCTCCACCGCCAGGTCCATGTCGGCGTCGTCGAGGATGATGTTGGCGGACTTGCCTCCGAGCTCGAGGGTCACCTTCTTCACGGTGTCGGACGCCAGCCTCATGATGTGCCGGCCGACCACCGTGCTGCCGGTGAAGGCCACCTTGTCCACGTCGGGATGGGTGCACAGCACCTCGCCCAGGCGCTCCCCGGGCCCCGGGATGACGTTGACCACCCCGGGTGGGATGCCGGCCGCCGCCGCCGCCTCGGCGAGGATGAGGGCGGTGAGGGGGGTGACCTGGGCCGGCTTGAGCACGACCGTGTTTCCCATCGTGATGGCGTGGACGACCTTCCACACGGCCATACTCAGTGGGAAGTTCCAGGGGATGATGCCCACGCAGACCCCGAGGGGTTCCCGCCGGATGACGTCGCGTCCGGGGGCGAACACATTGCCCGAGTACGGGATCTCCTCCTCCCAGGGGTACCGGTGGGCGGCGTAATGGGAAAGATTGCGAATCAGCTGCGACGACAAGAGGCCCCAGTACTTGGCCAGACCGATGACCTGCCCGGAGTCCATCGACTCGGTGACGGCCAGGCGGAACGTGCGGCGGGTGACCTGATCGGCGAAGTCGTACATCTTTCCCGCACGGGCGGCGGGGGACAGCCCGCTCCAGTCACCCCGGTCGAACGCCCGTCGGGCGGCGGCGATCGCCGCCTCGGCGTCGGCAGGCCCGGCATCGGCGACGGTGGCGATGACCGTCTCCGTGCCAGGATCGACGGACTCGACGACGGCCCCGTCCTGGGCGTCGACGAACGCTCCGTCGATGAACAGTGGGTAGTGGTCCATGCTGGCCCCCCTCGACGTCGAATCCACCCATGATCCGCCCGGGCGCGCCGGCCCAGAAGGGCCGAAAGTCCCCTGCCCGGGGCCACCGTCGGCCTCGTGGCGTCCCGTCACCACCCGCGCCGGGACCGCCACCGCGCCGTGTGCCCCGGGGGTCGGTGAGGGGCGTCGGGGGACCGACCGCCCGGGCCGGTGGGGAGGCACCCGGGGCCCGGAGGCGCGCGGCGGCGCACACCGAGCAGCCGTGTTCCCCGCC
>DASQQH010000651.1:0-2315 GCA_035643555.1 Acidimicrobiales bacterium
GACGGCGTCGAGGTAGCCCACCAGCGCCTCGGGGCTCTCCGGGCGCACGGCGACGACGTCCCGGGCACGGTGCCCGTAGCCGGTGTTGGAGGGGTCGGGCCGGAGGCCCATCCGACCGGCCCAGTCACCCTCGACCCAGACCTGGTCGGCATCGAGGAGCTCGGCCACGTGATGGTCCTGGACCCGGGCCAGGTGCCACACCAGCCACCCGATCGTGTTGGCTCCCTCCGGCCCGGCCGCCAGGCCCTCGGCGTCGAGGCCGACCACGGCCTCCCGGGCCAACGGGGGGATCCGCCCGTACAGTTCGAGGAGCAGCGCTGCGACATCCACGGGGCCAGTCCACCACGGATGCCCTGGCCCGGGAAACACCACCCCCCGGTGACCACCCGGGCGCCAGCCCAGGCCGACGGCCGGGCAGGTCAGCCCCACCGGGAGCGGTAGTACGCCACCACCTCGTCGACCGGGAGGGGACTCGTGGCGTTGCCGGTCCGCAGGTAGAAGGCCGACACCCCCCGGTCCTGCACGTAGACCGGCCGATCGGAGGGCCGCACCGTCACCTGGCACAGGTCCCGGCCCCCCAGGTCGTGGAACGTCACCGCCACGAACCCGTGGACGGCCTCCCCCATGGCGCTGCTCAGAAGGTTGCGCAGGTGCCGCTCGAACCCGTCCCGGTCGCCGAGGGCCGGGGACGACGCGTAGTCCCCGGCCAGGCCGAGCACCATGCCGTCGTCGGCGACCCCGATGAGGATCGTGCCGCCCTCCCGACTGTTGAGGAACCCCGCCACCGCCTTCACCACGGACTGCTCCAGGGCCCGGTTCACCCCGCCCTCGGGAACCCCCCAACGCAGGGAGGCCTTGAACTCCACGGTGGCGCCCTCTCCCCCCGCCACGAGGTCGGCGACCCGGGACCCTCCGGTGGAGGCCCGGTCGAAGGGAGCCAGCAGCGCGAGGAACTCGTTCATGTGGGCGGCGAGGAGCCTCGCCCGCTCGGCCAGGAACCGACCGTAGCTCTCCACCTCCCACAGCCGCCGGTCGAGGGGGACGCTCTGGGCCTCCAGCGCGCCGGGCACCGCCGCGTCGACCTCGGCCAGGTAGGCGACCGGCTCGGCTGCAGGCACCCGCCGGCTCGCGCCTGGGGCGAGGACCACCCGGTTGGCGACCTCGTTGACCATCCCCCGGTCCCGGCGCGGGTCGTAGCCCGACCGGTAGAGGACGGTCTTGGGGAAGATGTGGTGGCCCTCGAGGCCGGTGGCTGGCGCCCGGGCCCCGTCGTGGAGGGCCTCCCCCGAGAACCAGTCCCTGGCGCCCCGGGCCCTGGCCACCACGACGGCGAGCTTGTCCACGGCGCTGCCCGCCCCCTTCCCCGCGACGTCGCTGGCTTCGAGTTCCAGCCGGCCCCGCTCGGCCAGGATGGCCCGCTCGAGCGCCAGGGGCGGGTCCGGCCCGGCGAGCAGCGCGACGTCCCGCTGCAGGGTGGACTCGGTGCTCGCCGAGTAGCGGCCCCACACCCCCGCCAGGAACAGCCACCGCAGGAACCTGGCCTTCTCGGCGTCGGTGGAGAAGCTGGCGTCGTGGTTGGCCAGGTGGACCGTGATCGGCAGGAGGACCAAGGGGCTCGGCAGGTCGCCGAGGCTGTCCACGTAGGCCTCCCGGCGGACCACGTCGACGAGGCGCTCGAAGGCGGTCGTCACCTTCGACCACGCCAGCTGCAGGGCCTCGGCGGGCACATGGTGGAGGCCGGCCTCGAGGAGCACGCTCCCGCCGGCCACCGCGGCGAGGGCGCGCAGGAGGAAGGTGAGGTCGACGCCGAAGCCCCGGTCCGCCATGGCCGACGCGAACCCCCGCAGCACCTCACGGGCCTCGGGCCACACCACACAGACACGCGCCAGGGCGAGGTCGGCCCTGGCCAGGCGGGTCCCCTCGGCGTTCACCTCGTTGAAGATCTCCACCACCTCCCCGAGGTGCAGGTCCCGGCCGGCCAGCACGTCGGTGCGGTAGCGGTAGTCGCGGAGCGAGTCGAGACGCCGGAGCCGGCCCAGGTTGGCCCGCACCAGGTGGGCCTCGAGCTCGGTCATCTCATCGAGGTGCTCGAGCACCCGGTCGGCCCCGTGGTGGAGGAGGTGGTGGACGTCGATCCACTGCGGGTTCCCCGCCATGAGGGATCGCTGCCAGAACCGGAACTCCTCGGTCTGCAGGTTGAAGTACAGGTCCGGGAACAGCGCCTCCCCCTCGTAGAAGGGGGGCGGCTCACCCTCGAACAGCACGTACAGGCTCGTGAGGCGCTGCTGACCGTCGAGGAGGAGGAGGGTCTCCCC
>DASQQH010000652.1:0-2228 GCA_035643555.1 Acidimicrobiales bacterium
GCCGACCGGCCCACAAGAACAGGATCACCCCCACGACGATGCAGGCGTCGGCCACGTTGAAGGTGGGCCAGTACCGGGTGGCGATCCAGTCGATCACGGCGCCACCGTGGGGCCGGAACAGCCGGTCGGCGAGGTTGGACAGGGCGCCGCCCATGACCAGGCCGATCGACACGGCACCGAGCGGGGAGCGCATGCGGCGGCTGATGGCCAGCAGCACACAGACCAGCACCAAACCCAGCCCCACGATCCACAGGGTGAGGCCCCGGAAGAGGCTGAAGGCCACGCCGGAGTTGTAGGCCACCTGGAAGGACAGGGGGCAGACCAGATGGAGCGGCTGGCGGCTGAAGTCGGCCACGGCCACGGACTTGGTGACCTGGTCGACGACGATGACCAGGACGGCGACCGCCGCCGTGGCCACCCGGAGCCGCAGCGACCGCCCGGCTCCGGCCGAGTCCCGGGCCCGATGACCGCGGTCGTCGGCCGTCAGCGCCGCGACAGCCCCCCGCTCTTGCACGGGATGCACAGCCGGGCCTGGGGGAGGGCCCGCAGGCGCTGGCGGGGGATGGGGTTCTGGCAGCGCTCGCACAGCCCGTAGGTGCCGGCGTCCATCTTGGCCAGGGCGTGGTCGATCTCCTCGATGGCCGACAGGGCCTGGGCCGACAGCGCCAGGTCCCGTTCACGGTCCACCGTGGTGGTGCCACCCTCGCCGGACTCCTCGTCGAACTGGACGTCCCCCGGCTCCATCTCCTGGGCCAGGGTGTCCGCCTCGGCCCGGAGTGCCTGGGCCTGCTCCTCGTAGGTCCGTCGCTCCCCGACCAGGGCTTGGCGCTGCTCGTCCAGGAAGCGCTCCTCGGTCCCCTTGGCGCTGGCCTCGGTCACCCCGCTGTCCTTGGTGCTCTTTCCCACCCGGCCGTCCTTCCCCGAAGGTTCCCTGCGTTTCGCCGTCTGTCCTGTCCCACCGGCCCGCTGCTGGCCGCCCTTGCCCTGGACCTTCTTGGCGGAGGTCCCCCGGACCTGGTCCGAAGCCGAGCCGCGCCGCGCCGGGCCTGACGCCGAGGTGGTACCCCCACCCGTCTTGCCCCGGCCCCCGCTCTTGCCCCGGCCGCTCCCGCTGGTCCCGGCCCCCCTGGGGGGCCGGCCGTCCGATGCTACCGCACCCGGTGCCGCGGCGGGCGCCTCCTGGTGCCCGCCGGCGGCCTGGGTCGAACCCGACGTCGAGGCTGTCACCCTGGTGGCTCGGGACGTTGGGGGCATGGTCACCGACGCTCCCTCCGACAAAAGTGGCGCATCGTAGCGCGCCCTTAGCGAGCCGAAACCCTAGTCCGGTCACGAGCCCAATGTTGGGTCGACGGGGCCCGTTCGCCCGCACGCCCCGATCGGCCAGGGATGACACCGCCATACTGTGGGTGCCATGCCCGCCCCAGCCGAGGGGAGCCCCGACCCGCCGCCCCGCTACCCCGAGGTCCCCCAGCAGCCCGACCTCCCCCGCCTCGAGGAGGACATCCTGGCGTGGTGGGGCGAGGACGCCACGTTCAAGGCGACGGTCGAGGCCCGGTCGGGGGGCGACAACGAGTACGTCTTCTACGACGGCCCACCCTTCGCCAACGGGCTTCCCCACTACGGCCACCTGCTGACCGGATTCGTCAAGGACGCCATCCCCCGCTACCAGACCATGCGGGGACGGCGGGTGGAGCGGCGGTTCGGCTGGGACTGCCACGGCCTGCCCGCCGAGATGGCCGCCGAGGGGGAACTGGGCGTGGCCGGACGGGCCGGCGTCGTCTCCTACGGGATCGACCACTTCAACGACTACTGCCGCAGCCTGGTCCAGCGCACCACCGACGACTGGCGCTTCTACGTCACCCGTCAGGCCCGGTGGGTTGACTTCGACGACGACTACAAGACCATGGACCTCTCCTACATGGAGAGCGTCATGTGGGCCTTCAAGCAGACCTGGGAGCGGGGGCTGTGCTACCGGGGCTATCGGGTGCTCCCCTACTGCTGGGAGTGCGAGACGCCCCTGTCCAACTTCGAGACCCGCATGGACGACGCCTACCGGCCCCGGGAGGACCCGGCGGTCACCGTGGCGTTCCTGCTGGACCCGGCCGAGGACCCCGGGTCCCTCCCGCCGGCGCTGCGGGGGCAGGTGCGGCTGCTGGCCTGGACCACGACCCCCTGGACCCTGCCCTCCAACCTGGCACTGGCGGTGGGCCCCGACCTCGACTACGCCG
>DASQQH010000653.1:0-2916 GCA_035643555.1 Acidimicrobiales bacterium
GCTCCCATCACCGAGGCGTCCGGGCGGGTGGTCGCCTGCCTGGGGCTGTCGGTGCCCACCACCCGGTTCCGGGCCAGCCGGGAGGAGCTGGTCGCCGTGGTCAGCGATGTGGCCCGCCGGGCCGGGGAGGCCGATCCCGGCGAGGGCCAGGTGGTGGGCCTTCCCCCCGGACGGGGGGCCCGGCCGGCCCCCCCAACCGAGAGCGTCGGAGAGGAGCCCATGCGCCATCTGGCCTGACCGCGCCCGGCGGCGAGGGCGCCGTCGGGCCTCGAGTGTTGGTGCCGTCCGCCAGGGGGCGGCACCGGAACGAATGAACGCCTAACGGATTGCACCGAGAGCGAGAGACAACAACAAGAAGAAACAAAAGGAGGTACGCCTTGAGCCGTCAGAGCCTCACCAGGGCTCACGAGAAGATCAAGGAACTCTCGTGGGAGCCGACGTTCGCCACGCCGGCCCAGAAGTACGCCACCGACTACACGTTCGAGCACGCACCGAAGAAGGATCCGCTGAAGCAGGTCCTGCGGTCCTATTTCCCCATGGAGGAGGAGAAGGACCAGCGGGTGTACGGCGCCATGGACGGGGCCATCCGGGGCAACATGTTCCGCCAGGTCCAGGAGCGGTGGATGGAATGGCAGAAGCTGTTCCTCTCCATCATCCCCTTCCCCGAGATCTCGGCGGCGAGGGCCATGCCCCTGGCCATCAGCGCGGTGCCCAACCCCGAGATCCACAACGGCCTGGCCGTCCAGATGATCGACGAGGTGCGCCACTCCACCATCCAGCAGAACCTGAAGCGCCTCTACATGAACCACTACATCGATCCCGCCGGCTTCGACGGGACGTTGCGGTTCTTCCACGAGGACTACTGCGGGACGATCGGCCGCCAGTTCGCCGAGGGCTTCATCACCGGCGACGCCATCACCGCGGCCGACATCTACCTCACCATCGTGGCCGAGACCGCGTTCACGAACACCCTGTTCGTGGCCATGCCCGCCGAGGCCGCGGCGAACGGTGACTACCTGCTGCCCACGGTCTTCCACTCGGTCCAGTCGGACGAGTCCCGCCACATCTCCAACGGCTACTCCATCCTGCTGTCGGCCCTGGCCGACGAGCAGAACCGGAAGCTCCTGGAGCGGGATCTTCGGTACGCGTGGTGGAACAACCACCGTGTGGTGGACGCCGCCATCGGCACCTTCATCGAGTACGGGACCAAGGACCGGCGCAAGGACCGGGAGAGCTACGCGGAAGCCTGGCGTCGTTGGATCTACGACGACTACTACCGCAGCTACCTGGTGCCCTTGGAGAAGTACGGTCTGGCGGTCCCCCACGACCTCATCGAGGAGTCCTGGAACCAGATCTGGAACAAGGGCTACGTCCATGAGGTCGCCCAGTTCTTCGCCACCGGCTGGGAGGTGAACTACTGGCGGATCGACCCCATGACCGACGAGGACTTCGAGTGGTTCGAGTACAAGTACCCGGGTTGGTACGACAAGTACGGCAAGTGGTGGGAGAACTACAACCGCCTCTGCTATCCGGGGTCTGACCATGGGCCCATCGCCTTCGAGAACGTCGACTACGCCTATCCCCACCGGTGCTGGACCTGCATGGTGCCCTGCCTGGTGCGGGAGGACATGGTCATGGACGAGGTCGACGGCCAGGTGCGGACCTACTGCTCGGAGCCGTGCTGGTGGACCGACAAGTACGCCTTCCGTCCCGAGTACGACGGCCGGCCCACGCCGTCCATGGGCCAGCTGCACGGCAAGCGGGAATGGGAGACCCTCTACGACAACTGGGACCTTGCGGACATCTGCGAGGACATGGGCATCGTCCGTGACGACGGCAAGACCCTGATCCCCCAGCCCCACCTGAACCTGGACGACCCCAAGAAGCTGTGGACCCTCGACGACTTCCGCGGCTATCCGTTCCCCAGCCCGAACGTCGCGCTGAACGCGATGAGCCCGGAGGATCGGCAGGCCTTCGCCGAGGACTACCGCAAGCAGGGGCCGGCAGGCCGTCCCAGCGACGTGGCGGAGGAGTTCCGCCGCCAGCACGCCTGACCGGACCGCTGGTCCGAATGCCCGGGTCGGGAGGCTCTCCCGGCCCGGGACCCGGAGGCGGGGCCGGCCTGGTCGATCGAGGCCGGCCCCGCCCACCCGGAAACGTCCACTGGGGGGTTGTGAGGAGAGCGCGCGGTGACCCATAAGGTCCATTTCGAACCCGTCGGCCTGGACATCGAGGTGGAGGAGGACGAGAGCATCCTCGAGGCGGCGTTCCGCCAGGGAATCATGCTGATGCACGGGTGCAAGGAGGGCCAGTGCTCGGCGTGCAAGTCGTTCCTCCTGGACGGGGACTTCGACATGGACCGCTACTCGACCTTCGCCCTGTCGGAGTTCGAGGCGGAGGAGGGCTACGTCCTGTTGTGCAAGGGGCACGCCTACAGCGACCTCGAGATCGAGCTGATCAACTACGACGAGGACATGCTGCGGGCGGGGATCCCCATCCGGACCGCCCGGACGGAGGTGGCGGCCGTGGAGGCCCTCTCCCCCGACATCCGCCGGCTGGTGCTGTCGCTGGTCGAGCCCCGGGAGCTGGTCTTCAAGGCGGGGCAGTACGTGGACATCACCATTCCCGGGACGGGGCGGACCAGGTCCTTCTCCATGGCCAACACCCCGGCGACAACCGGCCGCCTGGAGTTCCTCATCAAGATCTACCCCGACGGGGCGTTCTCCCACCTGCTCGACGACCAGCTCCGCCCCGGCGACGAGCTGGCCGTGAAGGGCCCCTACGGCATGTG
Organism: Acidimicrobiales bacterium; assembly: GCA_035643555.1. Lineage (GTDB taxonomy): Bacteria > Actinomycetota > Acidimicrobiia > Acidimicrobiales > JAJPHD01 > DASQQH01. Next base: position 2,792 of record DASQQH010000653.1, read on the forward strand.
CACGCTGCGGGAGGCCTCCTCCCGGGATCTGGTGCTGGTCGGGGGGGGCGCGGGGATGGCGCCCCTCCTGGGCCTGGTCCGCCAGCTGGCCGAGGACCGCAGCGATCGCAGGGTCACCTTCTACT
>DASQQH010000654.1:0-2206 GCA_035643555.1 Acidimicrobiales bacterium
CAGATCTCCTCCCTCCGCGCCTACTGGAACCCTGCCGCCCTGCGCCAGACCGGGTCCACCTCCGCCGCCAGGCCCCGTTTCGCCATGCCGCGCCTGCGTCCCCGTTCGCGCGCCAAAGCCTCCACGTCTGGCGACGACTGACCCTCGCCACGCCGGGCCACATACTTGGCCCGCAGGGGGCAATGTCTGGCCCGAACGGCCCTTGACCCTCGAGAATCGTCCTCGTTAGCTTCCACAGGGCGGGCTCGTGTTCGAGCTACCCCTTTTGGAACACCGACAAGGAGGCCTCGTGGGACGTACGGGATTCGGAGCGATGAAGGCGGGCGGGCTGAACTGGGAGAGTCTCCCCATGAAGCTCTTCGCCCGTGGCAACGCCCGGTTTTGGAACCCGGCTGACATTGACTTCTCCGTCGACCGCGAGGACTGGAAGACCCTTTCCGATGACGAGCAGGAAGTCGCCCTGCGGCTGTGCTCCCAGTTCATCGCCGGCGAGGAGGCGGTCACCGAGGACATCCGCCCCTTCATGGAGGCGGTGCGCGCAGAGGGGCGGATCGCCGACGAGATGTACCTGAGCCAGTTCTGCTTCGAGGAGGCCAAGCACGTGGAGGTCTTCCGGCGGTGGCTCGACGCGGTCGGCATCACCGACGACCTGCACCGCTATGTCGATAACCCTGCGTACCGCCACATCTTCTACGAGGAGCTCCCGGCGTCCCTCCAGGCCCTCGCCACCGACCCCTCCCCGGCCAGCCAGGTGAGGGCATCGGTCATCTACAACCACATCGTCGAGGGCACCCTCGCCCTGACCGGCTACTACCTCTGGCACAAGATCTGCGTCGATCGGGGGATCCTTCCCGGCATGCAGGAGCTGGTGCGCAGGATCAGCGGTGACGAGGGGCGCCATATGGCCTGGGGGGTGTTCACGTGCCGGCGTCACGTCGCGGCGGACGACGCCAACTGGGAGGTGTTCGAGGACAGGATGAACGAGCTCGTCGCCCCGGCGGTCCAGAACATCGAGGAGATCTTCTCCTTCTACCCGGACCCGGTGCCGTTCGGACTGGTGAAGGACGAGTTCACCTCCTATGCCACCGACAAGGCCATGCGCCGCATGACCACGGTGAGCAGCGCCCGCGGCCAGGACCTCGCCACGATCGACGTGGATCACACGCCGGTGCGGCTCGAGGAGGAGTTCGCCGCCGAGGATGCGAAGGCCCTGGCGGGAGCCAGCGCCTGACCGGCCTCAGCCCCCCCGGCGGGGTCCCCTCAGGGGGACCCCGCCCTTTGTCGCGTCGGCGGTCCCTCGCCCCCGGAGGAGGCGATCCGATCGCGCAGCACCCGCTTCAGCAGCTTGCCCGAGGCGTTCCGGGAGAGTTCCTCCACGAATTCCACCCGCTTGGGCACCTTGAACCCCGCGAGGTTGGCCTTCACGTGGGCGACCAGCTCGTCGGAGGTGACGTCCCCCTTGGGCACCACGAACGCGGCGATCGCTTCAATCCATCGCTCATCGGGGACGCCCACAACCGCCGCCTCGGCCACCGCTGGATGGGCATAGAGCGCGTCCTCCACCTCCCGGGACGCCACAAGGACGCCACCGGTGTTGATGACATCCTTGATCCGGTCCACCACCGTGATGTAGCCCTCCTCGTCGGCCCGCACCAGGTCACCGGAGTGGAACCACCCGCCACGGAACGCCTCGTCGGTCTCCTGGGGCTTCTCCCAGTAGCCCTCGCACAGCTGGGGTGACCGGTAGACCACCTCACCCAACTCCCCCGGTGGCACCTCCTTTCCCTCACGGTCGACGACCTTCAACTCGACGAAGAGCACCGCCCTCCCGCAGGACTCCGGGCGCCCGGTGTGCTCCTCGGGCTGGAGCACGGTGGCGAGTGGGCCGATCTCCGACTGGCCGAAGCAGTTGTAGAAGCCGAGCTCCGGCAAGGCCTGGCGCAGCCGCTGCAGGACCGGCTGGGGCATGGTCGAGGCCCCATAGAAAGCCTTGTGGAGCGACGACAGGTCCCGCCTGGCGAGCTCCGGATGGTTCGACAACGGCACCCACACCGTCGGGGCCAGGAAGAGGGCGCCGATCTGGTCGCGCTCGATCCGTTCCAGCGCCTCGGCGACGTCGGGCGACTCCATCACGTAGTTGGTGGCGCCCACCGCGAGGTAGGGAAGGAGGAACACGTGCATACCCGCCGAGTGGTAGAGGGGCATC
>DASQQH010000655.1:0-19142 GCA_035643555.1 Acidimicrobiales bacterium
ACGTATGCTACCGCTACCGTAACGGACCTTGTCCGAGGTGGATGTGGGCCTGCCCCCATGCACGCTACGGTCACCGCCCGCGACCCCTGGGAGATCCGGTACTGGGAGTCGAGGGATGTCCTTCCACCGCTGTGCCGCTGCCGGCCGGGCAGGTGGTGGTGGGGGCTCATCCCTTGGAAAGGGCCACCGCGTGAGAAAGGGCTGGTTCCACGACGAATATTGCCATGCACCAGGAGGTACAGTGGAGTTCAACCGCCGAAGCTGGGCTGATCTTGCCCACCGTGTCTCGGCGGATGCGGAGTACACCGACCAGGCCCGAGGCATGTCCGTCGAAGGCCGCACGAGTTCGTGCACGACCTCGCGGGGGTGGGTAACGGCGTTTGCGGACCTGCGTGTTATCGAGGCCCGGTACACCGACGGGGAGCGTACCGTCAGGCAGTTCGTAGGGATTGGGATGAACCAAGGCCCTTTCGGTCGGTCGCCCGCCAGGGGGAGGAAGATCGCAATGCGCCGCCGCGACGTCTTGGACTACGACCCGGGTGGAACGATCATCTGGGGAGAGCTCTATTATGATCACCTGACGACGCTTTACCCGGCTAGCGCATCGACCCGGACCCACACCGTGAGACATTGCATGCCTGAAACCGACCAGCCGGCCTTCGGTGGGTTCCTGAGTCGCCGGACAGGTCCGGCGCCTCGCCCGTTGGCCCGTACAAGCACGGCCAGCCCGGAGGGCGGGCACCGAGGCCTGCACGAGGCGCACCGACATCACAAGCCAGCAGCCATGGTGGCGATGGATGGAGTCTTTCGTCGGGCCATGACCGACGTCGGTGACTAGGCCAATTGGGTCGCGGACCACTCCTGGGGGCGACCGGGAACGCCGAGCGTCCCCGGCTCGATCTCGACCACGGCATCAGCCGGCACGTCGAGTCGGCGCGCGGCGGCCAGGATGGCAGTCGCTGAGGGAGCCTCGTACAGGCAGTAGCTGCGCCGACGGTCAGCGCTGAGGAACGAGAACAGCCAATGCACCCCCTCATCGGCGTTGACCTCCTCGATCAGCTTGATGTCATCGCTGGTGAGCTCCAGCTGCTCGGCAAATGTCCGCTCGACGATGTAGAAGGGCATTGGATCCGTTCCTCGGTGGCTCTAGGCATCGACAAGTGAATGACGGTGAGCGTAGGAGGTCGCTTCAGTACGGTTGGCGCACCCGGTCTTCCGCAGGATGTTGCGGACGTGATTAGCGGCCGTATGCTCGCTTATGAACAGTGCAGAGCCGATCTCGCGGTTGCTCAGTCCGCGGGCGACAAAAGCGAGAATCTCCGCTTCCCGATCGGACAATCCGTCGGGCGCCTCGGTCATCGGGCCTCGGCCCTGGAGCGTCGTAGCCTTCTGGAGCAGCCCGGCCATGCCGATCCGACGTGCGAGCTCTGCCGCCTCGGCAAGAAGAATCTGGGCGCGGTCGGGTCTCCTCCTGAGCAGGTGCCGACCGTACTCGAAGACTGTCCGGGCGAGCCAGGTAAGAGCCCCCATCTCTCGGTTCATCTCCATCGCGCGCTCGAAGTGACGTTCGGCCCGTCCCACTTCGCCCAGCACTGCGGCAAGCATGCCGAGGTACCGATCAGCGGCACCGTAGCAGGAGACCAGGTGACCTATCATGATGTTGGTCCCCGAGTATGGTTCCAGCTGCGGGTAGAGCATGGCGGCTGTGACGGGATCGGCCAGCGCCGTGCACGCATCTGTCAGGTAGGTCAACGACGCGAGCCATAGGGGTTCACGACGGGGATCCAGACCGGCCTCCGCGACGCGCGACAGCTCTCGGCGAGCTTCGTCTTCCATGCCCAGTTCGGCCAGTAGGGCAGCAAGGCCCGGTCTCCATGGTCCTTGTCGCTGACCGTCGCGCGCCAGAATTCGTACGATCGGTGCCAACTCCGCTAGCCTGCCCTGCTCACGCCGGATACTGAACATCTGGATCCCGTGAACTCCCGTAGCGTCCCGGCCGACCAGCAGGCGGCTCCAGTCGTGGGACCGATGTGCCAGCGCCTCAGCCTGGTCGAGGTATCCGTCGGAAAGGGCAATTGCCGAGGCGTAGTGGTCAGCGACGTGAAGATAGAAGGGTTGTGCGGTCTGTTCAGCAATGTGGTGCAAGGAGGAGATCTCAGCTCTAGCCGAGTCCAGATCGCCGAGGGCGACAAACGTCGGCACCCGCCAACCTTTAGCCTCTGCGCGAAGCTCTGTATCGGCAAGGTCTTCGGCGAGGGCGTGCGCCTGGTTCAACATCCCCAGGATCTGTTCCGGTCCAACGCTGGGCGCTGCCCAGTAGGAGCGGACGAGCACGGTGGCGAGCCCGAAGCAGTCGCCACGCTCGCGGGCAGAAGCCATGCCCGTAACACGCGCGGCTGCGGCACGGTCGTGGTGGCCCTGGAAGTCAAGGGCTCGAGCGAGGCCGGCCAGGAGGCCCACTCGAAGGTCATCTCGCGTTTCGTCCAGCGCCTCGGCAGCCTCTTCAAGAAGTTCAATAGCGCCTTGATCGACGATCCCAGGCCGCCAGCATGCTTCCTCATAGCCAATCGCGGCCATGGCGAGGAGATCGTTTCTGCCAATGTGTCGGGCGACCTTGACGGCGTCGCGAAACGCGGACAGCCCGGAGAGGACTTTACCACCGCGGTGACTTGCGTAGCCGAGCTCCAGAAATAGTGTGGCACGCTCGGCAGTGTCGGGCCCAAGGTCTAGCGCTACCTGTAAGTGAGCTGCGGCCTGGTCGAATGCGAGGGAATTCACGGCTGCCCGGGCTGCTAGGAGATTGTAGTGAATCGCTCGGCTCCCTCCCAGTGGAGCGGCAGCGGTGAAGTGATGGGCGAGGTCGGCGAGGATCCGTCCCGAGGGCTCGGCGGTCTGTTCCAAAGCTTCCCCGACACGAAGGTGAACCTCGGCGGCGCGGACGGCGGAGAGGCGGTCGTAAAGGGCGCGCCGCACGAGCTCGTGGGTGAAACGAAATGTTAGCCCCGGGGCAGAAATGGCCTCGACCATGCCACTCCGACCTGCTTCTTCCAATGCCCGGAGGAGGTGATGGTCTTCGAGTTGTGTGGCATATCGTAGAATGCTGACGTCGAAATCCGATCCAACGGTGGCCGCCACTTCCAGAAGGGCGGCAGTATGGGGAGGGAGGTGGACCAGCCGTTGGCTGACGACGTCTCGGACGCTTTCAGGGCTGGCCAGGTCGCGCACAGGCCTGGTGATGGCTACCTGGTCTTCGGTCAGTTCAACGGAACCAGTCTCGACGAGCGTCCGCCAGAGCTCGCAGACCAGGAAGGGGTTGCCGGCGGTGAGTCGGTGCACCGCGTCGGCGCAGTCCCGGACGGAGCGGGAGAGGTCGGGGTTCGCCGCGCTCTGAATGAACTCCGCCACCTCCTCGGTCGTGAGTCCGCCGAGGTGCAGGCGCACGACGTTGTCAGCCCGTCGGAGATCGGCGAGGGCGTCGACGAGTGGTTCGGAAAGGTCGGCGCCGGTATCGCGGAAGGTGGCAATGAGGAGCAGGCGGGCCTTGTGGGTGGTGCGAACGAGATGGCGTAGGAGGAGCAAGGTCGACACATCGGCCCAATGGGTGTCCTCTACTATCAGTACCAACGGGTGATGGTGGCTAAGCGTGGTGAGAAGGTCGCTGACGGCGTTGTGAAGTCGGTGGCGTTCAGTATCGGCGTCCGCCGCCAGTGGGGACGACAGAGGACCAACGCGGTGGGCGAGGTCGGGAAGGAGCCGTGTGAGCTCGCCCCCGGTGGTGCCGAGGGCCGCTTTCAGCGTCGCCGACTCGGTGGAGCGCGTGAGGTCGTCCAGTGCCTCGACGAACGGCCCGAACGGGGTACGGATCACGGGGTCGCAGCAGCCGGAAAAGACGGCTGTTTTCTCTGGTGCGGCAGAAGTCGCGAACTGCCGTACCAACCGGGTCTTCCCGGAGCCCGGCTCTCCACCGATCAGTACCAGCTGACGGGATTCGCCCTCAGACCTGGGTGTAAGGGTGCGAAGCACCTCGAGCTGCGCTGTACGTCCGACGAAGGGAAATACTGGTGGCAAATGGAGGGAGATGGTGGGCTCCTGTGCGTCGAGCTCTCGGAAGAGGTTAGTCAGATGTGGTCATCGCCACAAGACCTGGCAGGTAGATGGAAGGCGGCGTTGGTGGGGACGTAAGAGGCGCCGGCGGTGGTGACCTACCGCGCGGTCGCCTGGCAGGTCGCGCGTTGTCCGGTGGTGGGGGCGCCCTGTGGGCCCCGGTGAGGAGGTGGAAGAATGGATCTGGTCCCGGTTGGGAGCCTCAGCTCTCCTTCGAGCCGGGTCTACGGGCCCTAGGGTGGTGTGATCAGTGGCCCGGATCGCGCAGGGGGTGTGGGGCTTGGGGGGAAAATAGATATCTCCCCTAGGTGATGTGGCTTCTGTGTCACGGGCACGTTTCTCGGTGCGTCTGGGCGGCGCGCCGCGGGGGCCCCATCTTCCCCTGCCACGCCCTGGATATGCCGATCGACAGGCCTCCGTCGACGGGGATGACTGCGCCTGTCACGTAGCGCGACGCATCTGACGCCAGCCACAGGGCAGTGCCGGTCAGGTCGTCGACGTCGGCCGAGCAGCCGAGCGGGACCGCGTCGATGGCGGTGGTGGCGGTCGTCGGATCAGCCAGATAGGTGCGGTTGGGCGGCATACGGACCCAGCCCGGGCAAATGGCGTTCACTCGCACCCCTTCGGGACCGAACGCTGCCGCGAGTGAGGTGGTCAGGTTCAGGACGCCGGCCTTTGCTGCGCTGTAGGCGGCGATGGCGGGCCAGGCCCTCGTAGGGAGCACGGAGGCGATGTTGACGATTGGCCGCTCCCGCGGCATACCATGCGCTCGCCACACCGCCCTGCAACGCGCAGGACGCTCGTCAGGTCGAGGTCGAGCACCCGCTGCCAGCCCTCCTCGCGCACCTCCAGGATCGGCGCATGGAACAATGGGCTGCCGGCGGCGTTGACCAGCACGTCGATCGGGCCAAGCTCGGCCCACGCCCGGTCGACGCAGGCCGCAACCTCGTCGGTGCGGGTGACGTCGCAGGCGATCGGGATGGCCGTCCGACCTGTTGCGCGGATGGCGGTGACCGCCTGATCGAGGCTGGTCCGGGCACACACCGCTACGGCGGCGCCCGCCTCAGCGAGGGCGACGGCGAGAGCGGCGCCGATGCCCCTCGACGCGCCCGTCACCAGGGCGGCGCGGCCGTCCAGCGAGAACTGTTTCAAGCCCACGGTCCCGTTACCGCCCCGACGTAGCGGCCAGCGAGGGCTTCCTCCCGGACCTTGACATGTGAGGACTCGTATCTGTAGGGTGCCTACATAGTGTAGTAGGGCCGTATGGGGTGTCAAGGGGTGCGCTGTGGTGGACTCGCACAAACGGGAGCACACGCTGATCACCCTTCTGCTGCTGGCTGCCCACGAAATGATTGATGAGCTCGTCGAACGGCTCGCCGGGGCGGGCTATCCCGACATCCGACCCGCCCATAGCCGGGTCTTCGAGAACATCGACGGGGACGGCACCCGCCTCACGGTGCTTGCTGATCGGGCGCGGATGACCCACCCCTCCATGAGCGAACTGGTCAACGGGCTGCAGGGGCTAGGGTACGTCGAGCGGGTGCCCGACCCGGAGGATGGCAGGGCGCGGCTGGTCCGCCTTACGCCGGCCGGTCGCGCCTTGCAGCGCGTCGCACTCAGGGAGATTGCCAAGATCGAGGCCGCCTGGTCGGCCCGGTTGGGCCCGGAGGTCGGACCCGCGTTGAGTCCGGCGCTGACGCGTGTGCTGGGTTCTGCATCACGCCTGCCCAAGCCTCCTGTGCGCCAGGGCGCGCCGTAGGCGGTACGCCGCCATCAAATGGTGATCTGCTAGGACCTACTCGGGTCCACGATGCCAACCGTGGGGCTGTTTCCGGTCGTCGACCCTCGCGTGAGGCACGTTGCGTCCCGTACCTGGGGCCTTGATGGTCGCTGGTGCATGAGCCTCAGGGGAGGCTGGTGCAGGGTGGGTGGTTCTGGTGCGCCAGCATTGGGACGACCCAGGCGGGTGAGGCCGGCCAGAGCCCCGCGTTGCCCGCCGTTTCCGTTCCTGCGAAAAAGGGGCTGGTGGTCCGGGGGGGGACGGCGAGCGGGCACTGCGGTCGGGACGAGGCGTACGGCCTGGATCGACGCCCCGTAGCCGTTCCGCGGCGGCGGCCCTGGCCTGGCCGTCCTCCCCCATGCCGGCACCGAGCTCGCGCCCTGGGGTCGCAGACCTCTGAGCCGACCGGGACGCGCTCGGCGGGGTGGCGCGATCCGGCTCGACCAAGCGGCGCAGGTCCCAGCTCCGCCTCGCTGCCCGTCCCTGCCCCGAGCGGCCCGGTCCCCGACCGCGCGGGTCGCCCAGGGGCGGGGACATCCCCGGGTTGGCCGTTCGGAGAACGATCTCGCCATTGTTCATCTCATCCACCGTCTCCATCTGGAATCGTGCAGGCGACCAGTGAAACAACCTCACCCCAGGGCGTGGTTGTGTCGGTCTCGGGAAATCCGGTATCCGGCTCAGGCCGGCGCCTTCTCTAGGGTCATGCCGCACCAGACGCGGGTTCCTCGGCGGGCGGGACCCAGGCCGGCGGCGAGCATGAGATCGAGGTCCTGGCGGGCAATGGGCATCTTCGGGCCGGTACCGATGCGGTGGTAGGGCTGGCGGCCTCGGGATAGCCACCGATGGAGAGGTCGCGGGGCGTCCATCTGGCAGGCGGCCCGCTGACACGTCCCAACGGCCACGTCCCTGGCCCGGGCGACGCTGAGTGGTCTCCGGCTCCTCGGGCCGGGTGGGTCTTTGGACCATGTGTCGTCGGGGGCGCCGTTAGGCCCCCTCGCCTATCGCCGAACGACCGACGACGACGCCGGGCCGCTCGGTACTGTCGGTCACGCGGGCGGCGACCAACCGACCGAGGACCGTGACGACCAGCCAGACCGCCAGTTCAACCACCACTCGAGACAGGATGTCGTCCACGGGCCGACAGTAAGCCTTCCTGTTTACACCAGAGCATCCTCCGTCCAACGGCTGGCTGAACAGCAGACGAATGGTCGTTAGCTCCGAGCACGGCTGCGCCCCCAGCGCAGGGGTTCGTCGTGTGGCGGATGACGAGCTGGGGGCCGACGGCCCATCCCGCAGGGGCCGGAATCTCACATCCGTGATGGGTGTGTCGATCCGCGGGCCCATTGCCCGGCACCACAGGCCCGGGGCCGGGCCGCTCGACAGGGAGCAAGCAGGCCTGGACCACGGTCGTCGGTTCCAATCTGGACAGCGCAGCTCGCCTCGCCCGAGGACGAGGTTGAAGCCTTCCAAGAAGCGCCCGATGGGTAGACGGTCGGCGCACCGGGGGCCGCCCAGGTCCTCCGTCGGGCCCGGGCTGGAACAGGGCGGTTCGAGGTCGTTGGACCACCGTGCCGGGCTCGTGGCCCGGCGAGCCGTCGCGGGGGAGCGTGTCGGCCCGGGTGGCAGCGCCCGGAGGGATTCGCACCGGAGTCCCGGGTGCCCACGAGCGCCCGGGCCCAGTGGGGGACCAGGGTGTGTCGGGCGGCCGGCCGGACCGCCTCCCCGCGCGCCCGGCAGCGGGGGGAGGAGTCCCTGCCTGTCGCTCAGGTTGGGCGCCGCACCCGGGCGTCCGGTGGCTCAGCGACCGCCGGAGACAGAGATGTCGGCGCCGGTGACGAACGACGCCGCCGGGGAGATCAACCAGGCGACCGTCGCCGCCACCTCCTCGGGTCGACCTATCCGGCCGATCGGGCTGGCGGCCGCCGCCGCCTCGGACTCCGGTGAGGTCATATCCGTGGCGACGACGCCCGGAGAGACGCTGTTGACCCGGATCCCTTCGTGGGACACCTCCTTGGACAGGGCACGGGTGAAGGACACCAGGGCCCCCTTGCTGGCCGCGTAGGGCGCTCGTCCGGAGAAACCGCCGGTGCGGGCGGCCGCCGAGGCGACAGTGACGATGGACCCGCCCTCGGCCCCGTATCTGGTCGACATGGCCAAGACGGCGTGACGGGCGCAGAGCATGGCACCGAGGACGTTGATCTCGAGCAGGCGGGCCAGCGCCGGGGCCTCCTGAGTGTCGACCCGGTCAGCCACCCCCAGGATCCCGGCGTTGTTCACGAGGGCGGCCAGGCGTCCCAGGTCCTGGGCTCGCTCGAAGAGCGTCTCCACCTCGTCGGGTACCGAGACGTCGGCCCGCACCGCTGTCGCCCGACCGCCCTGGGCCTGGATGGAGGAGACGACCGCGTCGGCCTGCTCCGCCTGGGCCGTGTAGTTCACGACCACCCCGTAGCCGGCCGCGGCCAACTCCCTGGCGATCGCTGCCCCGATACCCCTGCTGGCCCCAGTGACCACGACGCCGTGGCCGTTGTCGGATACCGTCATCGCTGCGACCTCCGGCTGGTTTGGCGGTTGCCCCGGGAGGGGCCCGCTCGTCCGGTGGACCATCGCCCGGCCCGCCGCCGAGGTGTTGCCGACCGGCTCCCGGCCAGCTGACGTTACCCGCGGCGGCGCTCCGGGCACCCACTGGACGTCGCCGGGATGGTCCCGCCGGCCAGCCCCGCTCGCGGCGCGTGCCACCGGCCGGGGATGCCGCGTGCCCCATCCGCGGTGGGACTTCACCGCCGCCATCGATCGGACCACCCGGGGCGTTGCCTCGGCAACGGACGTGCCGGAGCTGGTCCGTCGGATTGTGTGGTGGCGCTTCCCCGAGTCTGGCGGGGAGTCGTCCCCAGGTGACGGGCGTTGCCGCTCGGGCCGGGCGTACCGTCGCCTGGCCCGGGGCTACCCCGAGAGGTCGGGCAGGGGGCGAGGGGCCCGGATCACCTCGAGGCCGGGCGGTGCCTCCTCCACGCGGACCTCGCCGCCGGTGACCGAGACGCTGAGACGCTCGCCGGCGATCGGGATGCCCCTCACCCGAAGCGCCTCCCAGGAGGGGGGCAGGGCGGGGTCCAGCCAGATCCGACCCTGGGGGACGTCGGGGTCGAGCCGCAGCAGGGTGCGCAGGAGGTGGACCGGCGTGGCGGCCGCCCAGGCCTGGGGAGAACAGCTTGTCGGATAGGGCACCGGCGCGGGGTACCAGGACCGGTCGAACCCCGAGAACAGCTCGGGCAGGCGGCCACCGAAGTGGCGGGCCGCCTCGAAGAGTCCCCCAGCGATCCGCTGGCCCTCCTGGACCCGCCCGTAGCGGATGAGGCCCGACACCGCCAGGGCGGTGTCGTGGGGCCACACCGAGCCGTTGTGGTAGCTCACGGGGTTGTACGCGCCCATCGAGGCCCCCAGGGTCCGCACCCCGTAGCCGGAGAACAGCTCGGGACCGGCAAGTGCCCTGGCCACCGTGTCGACCCGGGACTCCTCGGCGAGGCCGGTCCACAGACAGTGCCCCATGTTCGAGGCCAGGGCGTCGATCGGCTGCTTGTCGGCGTCGAGCCCGACGGCGTAATAGCCCCGCTCCGGCAGCCAGAAGGCCTGGTCGAAGGCCCCTCTGAGCCCGGCCGCCTGCTGCTGCCAGCGGCGGATCCCGGCCTCGTCACCGACGAGGCGGGCGAGCTCGGCCCGGGCCAGGTAGGCGCCGTAGACGTAGGCCTGGACCTCGGCCAGGGCGACCGGCGGCTCGGCAAGGGCTCCGTCGGCGAAGTTGACGCCATCGACCGAGTCCTTCCACCCCTGGTTTCGCAGGCCCCGGTCGGTGGCGCGCCGACACTCGACGAAGCCGTCCCCGTCGCGGTCCCCGAACCGGTGGATCCACTCGAGGGCCGCGTCGGCGGCCGGGAGCAGCGCCTCCAGGGCGGCCCGATCGAGGCCCCACCGAGCGGCCTCCCCGAGGAGCATGACGAACAGCGGGGTGGCGTCGGCCGTTCCGTAGTAGCGCCGGGAACCGCCCAGGGCGAGATCGGGCGTCACGCCGACGCGCAGCTCGTGGAGTATCCGCCCGGGCTCCTCCTCGGTGCCGGGGTCGATGCCGCGTCCCTGGTACCGCGCCAGGGTACGGAGGGTGCCCAGGGTCAGCTCGGAGCTGAAGGGCAGCATCATCCACCCGGCCACCAGCGAGTCCCGTCCGAACAAAGCCATGAACCAGGGAGCGCCGGCGGCCACCACCGCGATCTCGGGCTGCTCGGGATCGCTGATCCGCAACGCGGCCACGTCGGTCTCGCTGCGCTCCAGGACGGCCGGGAGCCACGCCTGGTCGCTGGTGACCACCGGGGCCTCCCGGCGCCACCGTGCCAGACGCTCCGCCGGGGGCGTCGCTTCGACCGGCTCATCCGGGGGGAACCGGGCCGGCGCCTCCACCTCGTCGCTGCTGACCAGGACCAGGATGGTGCCCGACCAGCACCCGTGGGCGGGAACCACGGCCTGGAACACCACCCGGTGGGGCTCGAAGGTCGCCCCGTCGGCGGTGATCCGGACGCCCCGCTTGATGCGCCCCCGGACGTAGGTCAGTCGCAGCCCGTCCCCGGATGCCTGCACCTGCCGGGTGTGGTCGGGTGGCGTCCCGCCGCCGCCCTTCACCGCGAAGAGGTCGGCGAAGTCGGCGTCCACGTCCATGGCCAGGGTGACGTCGGCAGCCGCGGGGCCGTAGTTGCGCACCGTCAGGTCCTCTCGCAGACCCCCGCCCACGTAGCGGCGCCGTTCGACGAGGAGTCCCGGGGAGGCCTGGCTCCCCCGGGTGCGGGCCCTGCCCACGATGAGGCCGGCGTAGGGCTCCAGGGTGAATCCGGCGAGGGGGTCCACCGGCTGGTCGTCGAGGCGAAGCTGCCACCGGGAGATGACCCTCGTGTCCCACACGAAGAGGCCGTGGGCCTCACCGGGGGCCATGTCGCCATCGGGGCCGCAGACGGCGAACGAGGAGCCTTCCACCAGGGTCGTGGCCCCACCGGGATCCGCCCCCTCGAGGAGGGGCCAGGCCGCCCGGCCCGCGGTCGGCCGCCCGGCTGGGTCGCTCATGTCCGGGACATCGTACCCGGGCCCGGCGGGCGGGGATCGGTGGCTGGTCCCCGGTGCTGGGCGATTCCGGGCGGCGACATCCTGGCCGGGGCGTCGCCGATCGGCCACGTCGGCGGGGCGGTGGGGTGGTCCGCACCGGCGTCGTCGGGCCCGGCCCGCCACGGCCCGGGCTGGGTGCCCCCAGGCTGCGGGTACCGCCCACTACTATGAGTGTCAGCCTGAGGGTGAAACGCCCCTTTCGTCTCGCTGAGAAGAACGGGGCGGGCGCCGACCTGCTGGTGGCCACTTGCGGTGGGACCGGTCGGCGAGGACTGCCCCAGGCGTCCGTTCCGTGCCCGGCACGCCTGCCTGGGCCCGGGGATGCGGCGTCGGCCGACGCCGTGGCACTGACAGGAGGTCGTGACAGATGACGATGCCCGCCCCGCTGAGCCCGTCGGCGGATCCCGCGGGGAGGGCGGGGCAGCCCCTGACCATCGCCATGGTGGCGCCCCCGTGGTTCGAGGTCCCCCCGGCCGCCTACGGCGGTATCGAGGAGTTGGTGGCGGACCTGGTCGACGGGTTGGTCGAGCGGGGCCACCGGGTGACCCTCATCGGCGCCGGCCGGAACCGGACCAGGGCGCAGCGGTTCGTCCCCGTGTATCCCGACCCCCCCTCATCCCGGCTGGGCGAGCCGGTCCCTGAGGTGGTCCAGGCCGCTGCCGCCGCCCGGGCCATCCTGGACGACGACCCGGACGTGGTCCACGACCACACCCTGGCCGGCCCGCTCCTCGCTCGGGGTCGGACCGTCCCCACCGTGGTGACCGCCCACCGCAGCGTGGACGGCGACGTCCGGCGCTACCTCCGGGACCTTGGCGCCACCATCGATCTGGTGGCCATCTCCGACGCCCAGCAGCGGCTGGCTCCCGAGCTCAACTGGGTGGGGACGGTCCACAACGCCGTCGACGTGGCGACCTTCCCGTTCCGGGTCGACCACGACGGCTACGTGCTCTTCATGGGACGGTTCAGCCCCGAGAAGGGGCCGCACCTGGCGATCGAGGCCGCCCGGGCGGCGGGCTGGCCGCTCCTGCTGGCCGGCAAGTGCACCGAGCCCGCCGAGCAGGCCTACTTCGCCGAGGCGATCGCTCCCCGCCTGGGTCCCGACGTCCGCTACGTCGGCGAGGCGGACGCGGCGCGCAAGCGCCAGCTCTACGCGGGGGCCGCCGGACTGGTCTTCCCCATCACCTGGGAGGAGCCCTTCGGAATGGTGATGATCGAGGCGATGGCCTGCGGGACGCCCGTCGTCGCCCTCCGCCGGGGGAGTGTGGCAGAGGTCGTCGTCCACGGACGGACCGGGCTCGTCGTCGACGCTCCCGAGGAGCTGCCCGCGGCCCTGGCGGGCGTCCGGGCGATCGATCCCCTCGAGTGTCGGGACCACGTGGCTGAGCGCTTCCACGCCGACGTCATGGTGGAGGGCTACGAGCGGCTGTACCGGGCCCTGACAGAGGCCAGGGCGTTGCACTCCTCCGGTGAGGTCCACCTCAGCCAGACCGGTGAGCTGACCCTGGGCTGAGCCCGGGCCCCGCCTCCTGGGGCGAGCCCGGTCCGGCTCACGAGGTCCGGTGGCTCCCCCGGGCGGCTGTTCCCTGAGGACCGGGGCGGCTGGGCCGCCGGTCGAGGTCCCCGGCCGGACCGGGACGAGGAGGAGGAGCCGGGGCGCGTGGCGCCCCCGACCGCACCCCGGTCCCGTCCGAGGTCGCCCGCCGACCTCCCGAGCGGGTTGGTGGGGCCCCAACGCTGACCGGGAGCCAGCGGTGTCCGGTCCCGGTGCCCGAGGCCGAGCCCCGGTGGAATGCTTCCACCCTGAAGGGGCCGATCGCTCCGGGGGAGATCCCTGCTCGAGGCGAATTTCGGTCCAGGAAACCCCTGCGTCCCTTTGGCCCAAACACGACACCGCCCCTGGATGACAAACACATCGTGCCCCGCTCCTGTCGCCAAGAAGCAACCCCGAAGATTTTGCCCGCATTGGTGGGGTTCACAAACCACCGCCAGCGGGCCGCTGCCAGGACCCAGAGCCCGGCAGTGGGGCCACCTCCGGCAAGAGCAACGACGGGCCCGCCGAACCCGCCGGTTCGACGTTGCGGGAATACCGACACGACGATCCGCACGCGCGGAGGGCGGGTGCTTGTGCCGCTAACGTTATAGCCACATGCCAGTGATGGCTGATCTCGGCGGCCGATGACGGACAGCGGCGGCGATTCCCCGCCCACGGGTTCATCGAACGTGCGGGCTGGCACGGGTCATCGTGTCCAGGTTGGTGAGGTTTGCCTTACCAACACCTCCGCCGGGGTCGGTGCCACCGCGGTCGGCACCTGACGTTCCACCCGAGGAGCAACGATGACCGAGAGAACCGGCGACGACGGGGGCCTGCAGGGACCAGGGCGAGCTCGGGTAACGGGCGCGACGTCCCCAAGCGCCTCCTATCTGGCGTCTCTGGGGGTGCCCGACCTGGACCCCCTGACCTACCCCTTCGATCCGGGGTATGACGCGGGCACGGTCGAGGGGCACCTGGCCCAGAGCGGCCACCTGATGGCCGGTTTCAAGCTGTCGATGGCCAGCTGGCAGCTGGCGGCGCCGGGGGAGACCAACCGCAAGGTCCGCGCCGCCGCCGGCGCCGGGGTGCCGGTGGTCACCGGGGGAGGGCCCTTCGAGGTGGCCGTGGAGGCAGGCCGCCTCGAGGACTACCTGGCCCTCTGCTCCTCGATCGGCGTGGAGCGCATCGAGGCGGGGCAGGGGTTCACCAAGGCCGACCTCGACCCCGCCGACATCGTCAAACAGGCCGGGGCGCACCACCTGGGGGTCCAGTTCGAGCTGGGGGCCAAGCACGAGGGCCACTTCGACCGGGACCAGGTCGACGCCCTGGTCACCCTGGGCAAGAGGTGGCTGGACGCCGGGGCGGCCTGCCTGGTGGTGGAGGCCCGGGAGTCCGCCCAGGCGGTAGGGCTCTTCGACGACCAGGGCCGCCTGAACACCGCCCTGGCCGACCGCCTCGCCGAGGGGCTCGGGCTGGAGTCGTTGGTCTTCGAGGCGCCGGACAAGCGCAGCCAGTTCGCCCTGTTGGACCACCTGGGGCGGGAGGCGTGCCTGTCCAACATCAGGTTGGAGGAGGTGCTGCGGGTCGAGATCTACCGGCGCGGCCTCCATTCGGACAGCTACGACAAGGAGGGCCTGGCCTTCGCCCGCCCCCGGTCCCAGGGATGATCGCCGACCACCCCCGGGTGGTCGTGGACTGGCTGCCCGAGCGCGCGGAGGCCTACGCCCGGGGCTGGGCGGTGGTGGCCGTCGACGTCTTCCGCGCCACGACCACCGCCTGCACGGCCGTGGCGATGGGGCGGCGGTGCTTTCCGGTGGGATCCAGGGACGCTGCCCTTGCCCGGGCGGGCCAGCTCGACCGGCCCCTGCTCGCCGGGGAGGTCGCCGGCAAGGTGGTGGACGGGTTCGAGCTCGGCAATTCCCCGGTGACCGTTGCCGCCCACCAGGACCGCCATCGCCCCCTGGTGCTGTTGAGCTCCTCGGGGACCAAGCTGCTGGCGGCGGCCCGGGGTGCCGACGTGGTCTTCGCCGCCAGCCTGCGCAACGTCACCGCCCAGGTGGAGGACCTGGTCGAGTTGGGTATGCCGGTGGCGGTGCTGGGGGCGGGGACCCGGGGCGAGCTGCGGATGGAGGACCTCCTCGGGTGTGCCCGGATCGCTGCCGGCCTGGTGGGCCGGGGTTACCGGGCCGACTTCCGGACCGCCCAGATGGCCAGCCACTGGGGTGAGGCGCCCATCTCCCTGTGTGCCACGGGGCGCTCCGCCCGGTGGCTCCGCGACGCTGGCCAGGACCAGGACATCGGGTTCGTCCTGGACCACGACGACGACCTCTCGGAGACCTTCACAATGGTGGACGACGAACTCGTGGGGAGGACAAGGTGAGCCAGGCGAGCCCGTCCGTGCCGGCCGTTATCGTCAAGTGCCTCCCCTTCCCCCTGCACACCGGCGCGGTGGCCATCGCCCGCACGCTGGGACGGATGGGGGTCCCCGTCCATTTGGTCGGTGACCGGGCCTCGGGGCCCCTCGCCCGCTCCAGGTACGTGACGGGGGTGGCGGTCGAGGCGTCGGCGGCCACCGGGGAGGAGCTCCGGGACCGGCTGCTGGCGGCCCCCCTGATCGAGGGGGCGGTCCTGTTCCCCGTGGACGACCCGGCCGCCCTGTTCGTCGCCGACCACGCCGACGAGCTGGGTCGGCGGTTCCGGCTGCCGGCTCAGCCCCCGGGGCTGGCCAGGTCCCTGGCCGACAAGCGGCGTCTGGCCCGGTTGGCGGCGGCGGCGGGGGTGCCCACGCCCGGGTCGGTGGCCGTCGGCAGCCCCGAGGAGGCGGCGGCCTTCCTCGCCGACCACGGCCTGCCTGTGGTGGTCAAGGCCGGCGACCCGATCTCCCTCCACCGCCAGGAGGGGGCCACCAGCGTCACGGTGGCCCAGACCGAGGAGGAGTTCCACCAGGCGGTCGCCCACCTGCTCGAGGGCCCCGAGCCCAACGTGTTGCTCCAGGAGCACATCCCCGGCGACCCCTCGACGGTGTGGATGGTGAACGCCTACCTCGATCGCCAGGGGCAGTGCGGGTTCGCCGGGGTGGGCCGCAAGCTCCGCCAGTATCCGGTGGGGCGGGGGGCCACCACCCTCGGGGTGACCGAGGACAACGACGAGGCCCTCGGCACCGCCCTTTCCCTCCTCTCCTTCGCCGGCTACCGGGGGATCGTGGACATGGGGCTTCGCTTCGACGAGCGCGACGGGCAGTACAAGGTCCTCGATGTCAACCCCCGTGTGGGGGCGACCTTCCGGCTGTTCAGCGCGGCGGACGGCACCGACGTGGTGCGGGCCATGTACCTGGACCTGACGGGCTGTCCCGTGCCCTCCCCGGTGGCGGCCACCGGCAGGCACTGGTGGAACGAGCCCTGGGACCTCGCCGGAGCCCTGGGCGAGTGGCGGGCCGGGCGGCTCGACGCCAGTGCCTACCTCGCCTCCCTGCGGGCGGTGGACGAGACCGCCCTCTACGCCAGGGACGATCCGGCGCCCCTGCTCGGTGGCTGGCGGGCCGGCAGCCGGCGCATCGCCGCGGCGGCGGGAGCGGTGGTGGCCGAGCAGCGCCACCAGGCCTCTAGCAGAGACGGGCGCCGGGACGGGGACCTGGCGCCGGGGCGGGTCAGAACCTTCTTCGAGAGCCGGGCCGCCTACTGGCACGACCTGTACCAGGACGGGGACGTCTTCGCCGCGGTGCACCAGGAGCGTCTGGACCGGGCCCTTGCCATCGTGGACGCCCTCGGCCTCCCGCCCGGGTCGAGAGCCCTCGAGATCGGGTGCGGGGCGGGCCTGGCCACGGTGGGGTTGGCCAGCCGGGGCCTTTCCGTCGACGCCATCGACGCCAGCCCGGCCATGGTGGCATCGGCGATCGAGGAGGCCCGACGCGCCGGGGTCGCCGACCAGGTCACCGCCCAGGTGGCCGACGCCCACGCCCTGGAGGCCGAGGACGCCACCTACGACCTGGTCCTGGCCCTGGGGGTGCTCCCCTGGCTCGACGCCCCGGCAGCGGCCCTGGCCGAGATCCGCCGGGTCCTGGCCCCGGGAGGCAGGGTCGTCATGAACGTGGACAACAAGTTCCGGGCCTCCACGGTCCTCGACCCGCGTGCCAGCCCCCTGCTGGCCCCGGCCCAGGGGGCCCTCAGGCGCCGCCTCGCCGGGCTCGGGGTTCTCAGGACGGACCCCGTCCCCATCGCCGCCGCCCAGGGGCCCGGCCGGTTCGACGACCTGGTGGCCCGGGCCGGACTGGAGAAGGAGGAGGGCCTCACCCTGGGGTTCGGGCCCTTCACGGTGTTCAACCGGGAGCCCCTGCCCGCTCCCCTCGGGACCCGCCTGCACCGTCGGCTCCAGGAGCTGGCCGACCGGGGGGTGCCCCTGGTCCGCCACGCCGGCGCCCAGTACCTGGTCGTGGCCCGCCGCCCCAGCCACGACGCCCTCGCGTCCGGGACACCCCGGTGAGCGACCTGGTGGAGGTCGAGGTCGGCTCCAAGGTCTGGCACGGGGAGGAGCGGACCCGTCTCGGGTTCCCCGCCCGGTGGTCGGTCACCACCCACCGCCCGCCCACGCCGGCCCCCCTCCGCCCCCGGGACCTGCGGGAGGCGCTGGCCCACCCGGTCGGCCAGCCGTCCATCGCCGAGCTGGCAGCCGGAGCCCGCCGGCCGGTGGTGGTGGTGGACGACCCCACCAGACCCACCCCGGTGGCTGAGGTCCTGCCCCTTGTCCTCGCCCAGCTCGGCGAGGCGGGGGTCTCACCCGAGGAGGTGTGCGTGGTGGTGGGGGCCGGCACCCACGGCCCCCCCACCGCCGACAGCCTCCAGGCCAAGCTCGGCAAGGAGGCCGCCTCCCGGTGTCGGGTGGTGGTCCACGACGACCGGGGTCCCCTGGCCCGGGTGGGACGGACGTCCTTCAACACCCCCATCCGGGTGAACGCCCAGGTGGCCGCCGCCGACCTCCTGGTGGGTATCGGGGGGGTCTACCCCCAGCACACCACGGGCTTCGGCGGCGGATCGAAGCTGATCCTCGGCGTCCTCGGCCGGGAGACGATCGCCCGGCTCCACTACGGCCACCCCAGCGGGCAGGGCAGCTATCGGGTCGACAACGACTTCCGCGCCGACCTCGACGAGATCGCCGCCCGCCTGGGGTTCCGCACGGCGGTGTCGGTTCATGTGGACGAGCGGCGGCGGATCGTGCGGGCGGTCAGCGGGGACCACCTCGCCTACTACCCCGAGGCCGTGCGCTACGCGATCGACACCTTCGCCGCGCCCTTGCCGGGCGACGCCGACGTGGTGGTCTCCAACGCCTATCCGATGGACACCAGCCTGACGTTCATGCGCAGCAAGGGCATGACTCCCTTCGACCACGCCAAGCCCGGCGCGAGCCGCCTGGTGGTCGCCGGCTGCGCCGAGGGCGTGGGCCACCACGGGCTGTTCCCCTACCGCAACCGTGCCCCCGGCCCCGCCATCAAGCACCATGCCCGCCGGCTCCGGGCCCAGCCCTCCCGGGCGCCGGCGATGGTCCGGTCCGCGATGGCGCGGGCGGTCCGTGCCGGCCGGGGGTCCCCGGCGGAGCCGGGCGAGGACCCGTCACCGCCGCCCCTGCTCTATGCCACCGCCGGGGCCCCCGCCCTCCCCCAGGGTGTGACCCGCCTCGTCCCCCATGATGACTGGCACGCCGTCCTGGACGCGATCGATGCCCAGCAGTCGGGCCGCGACGGCCTCCGCGTGGCCCTGTACGCCTGCGCCCCCCTCCAGGTCCTCCTCCCCTGAGCTGAGTCCCCCCGGGAGGCGGGGACAGCGGCTCAGCCTTCTTTCAGGTCCCTTCACTAGCCTTGGTGACCAGGTGGGTCCTCCGCTCGCCCCCATGGCCGCACCCCCGGCCCCGATGCTGCCCGCTGGGAAGCGGTCATTGCCCGACAGCAGCCAGCCTCCGACCCAGGGAGATCAGCATGGACCTGACCAGGGCGGTCCGCGAGTTCTGGGACGCCGACGCCCCCACCTATGACGACTCCCCCGACCACCGCCAGTCGTCGGCGAGGGAGGCGGCGGTGTGGACCGCCGTGGTGCAGCGCCATCTGCCGGAGCCCTGTCGTGTGCTGGACGTGGGTGCCGGCACCGGGTTCCTCTCGCTCACGGCGGCCCGGTTGGGTCACCACGTCACCGCCGTCGACCTGTCGGAGGGGATGCTCGCCCGGCTGAAGGCGACGGCCCACCGCGAGGGCCTGGCCGTCGAGGTCCAGCAGGCGACGGCCGAGGAGCCCCCCGAGGGACCCTTCGACGCGGTGATGGAGCGCCTGCTCCTGTGGACCCTCCCCGACCCCGGCGCGGCCCTCGCCAGCTGGCGCCGGGTGGCTCCCGGGGGGCGGCTGCTCCTGGTGGAGGGGATGTGGGGTCCCGGTGCCGGCTACCTGGAGCGGTGCCGCGCCCGGCTCCGCCACCGCGGGCAACATCTGACCCGCTCCCACCACCACCACAACGGCGGCTACAGCGAGGAGATGGTGGCCGCCCTCCCCTTGAGCCGCAACATGGACCCGGACACGGTGGTGGACCTGGCCGGTGCCGCGGGGTGGCG
>DASQQH010000656.1:0-2694 GCA_035643555.1 Acidimicrobiales bacterium
GCGATCCCCCGGTTCGGTCCTCCGGAGGTCCTCACCGTTGCGGAGGTGCCCGAACCTCGTCCCGGCGACGGGGAGGTGCGGGTCCGGGTGGCTGCGGCGACGGTCAACCCCACCGATCTCGTGCTGCGGGCGGGGCACCGGGCCGCCCACTTGCCCCCCTCACCGCCCTGGGTACCCGGGATGGAGTTGGCGGGGACCGTGGACGCCGTGGGTCCCGGGGTGCCCTGGCAACCGGGTGACCAGGTGGTGGCCATCGTCCTGCCGACCGGCCCCCGTGGCGGGGCACAGGCGGAGTACGTCGTGGTACCGGCGGCGTCGGTGGCCCACACGCCGAACAAGGCCAGTCTGGCCGAGGCGGCGACGCTGCCCATGAACGGCCTGACCGTCCGCCGGGCCCTGGACCTGCTGGGGCTGGCACCCGGTCAGGTCCTGGCGGTGACCGGGGCAGCGGGAGCGGTCGGCGGCTACGCCGTGGAGCTGGGAGCGGCCGAGGGACTCCGGGTGCTGGCCGTGGCGGGCCGGGAGGATGCGGAACTGGTCGGCCAGCTCGGTGCCGACGCGGTGGTTACCCGGGGGGTCGACGCTGCGAAAGACCTGCGGCGGATCGCCCCCGACGGCGTCGACGGCCTCATCGACGCCGCCCTCCTCGGCCCCGCCATCCTGCCCGCCATCCGGGACGGCGGCCGCCTCATCGCCCTCCGCCCCTTCCGGGGCGAGACGGAGCGGGCTATCGACATCCAGGTCGTGGGGGTGCACGACTACGCAGGCAACCAGGCCGCCCTGCAGGCTCTCAGCGACCGGGCCAGCCGGGGCGGCCTCACCCTGCGGGTCGCCGACACGCTCCCCCCGGAGCGGGCGGCCGAGGCACACCGCCGTCTGGAGGCGGGCGGGGTTCGGGGGCGGCTGGTCATCGCGTTCTGAGCAGCCGGCATACCGGTCCGGTCAGGCCCCGTCGGCCGGCCGCCGGCCGACGGGGCGACGGGCGGCGAGGTTCCCGGGCGGGGGGACCCCGTCTGGTTGGCTGGCGGCCACCGCCCGCACCGCCGCCAGGATCCCCCGGTAGCCGGTGCAGCGGCACAGGATCCCGGACAGCTCCACCGGAAGGTCGATCCCCTCGAGGGTTGGGTGGTCTTGCAGGAGCTCGTAGGCAGACAGCACGAACGCCGGGGTACAGAACCCGCACTGCAGGCCGTGGTTGTCGCAAAAGGCCTGCTGGATGGGGTGCAACCGGTCGGGCCGGCCGAGCCCCTCGATGGTGAGGACCTCGGCCCCGTCCAGCTGACAGGCGAACAGGAGGCAAGAGCGGACGGCGGCCCCGTCCACCAGCACCGTGCACATACCGCACACCCCGTGTTCACAGCCGAGATGGGTCCCGGTGAGCCCCACGTGCTCCCGTAGCGCGTCCGCCAGGGTGGTACGGGGGGCCACCGACAGCGAGACCTCCATCCCGTTGACCGAGAAGCGAGCGGCTGCCCGAGGGACCTCAGGGGGGTTGTCGCTCACGGCCGATCCCCTGTGGCGTCGTCGAGCGCGGCGGCCAGTGTCCGGGCCACCAGCACCCGGGCCAGCCGACGCCGGAAGGTGCCGCTGGCGTGCGTGTCGCTCGGCGGCTCCAGGGTCGCTGCCACCTCCTCCCCGACCCGGGCCGGGAGGCGGGGATCCCCCACCGGGCCTGCCGCCATCTGGTCGGTCACCTCCCGCAGCACCGG
The DNA here is from genome assembly GCA_035643555.1 of Acidimicrobiales bacterium. Taxonomy (GTDB): domain Bacteria; phylum Actinomycetota; class Acidimicrobiia; order Acidimicrobiales; family JAJPHD01; genus DASQQH01. Next base: position 1,710 of record DASQQH010000656.1, read on the forward strand.
GGTCCCACCCACGCCGAACAGGGCCACCTCGGCCGCCACCGGGACGTCGCCGTCGAGGCGGATGCGGGCGGCGACCCCGACCAGGGCGAAGTCACCGCGGCGTCGGGCCACCTCGGCGAAACCGTAGCCCTCGGCGTCGCCACGCTCGGGGAAGGACACCGAGACCAGTAGCTCATCGGGGGCCACGCCGGTCTCGAACGGGCCGGTGATGAGGTTCCGGGCATCCTCCTCCCGGGTCCCCCCCCGCCCGGCGATGCTGACCGTGGCCCCCACCAGGGCAGCCACCGCCGGGAGCTCCGCCGCGGGATCGGCATGGGCCAGGCTGCCCACGACCGTCCCCCGGTTCCGCAGCTCCCGGTGCCCGACGTAGGGCAGCGCGGTGACGAGCAGCGGCACCGCCCGGGCCGCTGGTGAACGCTCCACCTGCCGCTGGCGGCCCAGGGCACCCACCACCAGCCGACCGTCCCGGTGCTGACACCGAGCGAGATCCCTGACGGGGTTGATGTCGATCAACCGGGACGGGCGGGACAGCCGCATGGCCAGCAGGGGCACGAGGCTCTGCCCACCCGCCAGCACCCGGGCGTCCTCACCGCGCTGGGCCGCCGTGGCGAGCGCGTCCACCGCCTCGTCCACATGGTGGACCCGGGTGTAGGAGAACGGCGCGGCCTTCATCTTCAGCGACCGGTGAAGGCGGGGCGACGCTTCTCGGTGAACGCGGCCACGCCCTCGGCGAAATCGTGGCTGGACCGGAGCATGGCGTAGGACTTGCGCTCCAGCTCGACACCCGTGGCGAGAGGGCCGTCGGACCCCCGATCGAGAACCTCCTTCGCCGTGCGGAGGGCCAAGGGCGAGAGCCCCAGGAGGGTCCCGACCACGCCCGCCACCTCTTCCTCAAGGCCGGACGCATCCTCGGCGAGCCGGGCCAGGATCCCCCAGTCGGCGGCCTGGTCGGCGCTGATCCGCTCTCCGGTCAGCACGTGGAACT
>DASQQH010000657.1:0-2255 GCA_035643555.1 Acidimicrobiales bacterium
GGAGGTGCGCCCGAGGTCCAGCAGCCCGCCCAGGTCCACGGTCGGCCCGTGGCCGCCCAGGTGGCCCAGGGTGGCCAGGACCCCCACGGCCGCCAGGCACGCGCTGCCCACCGCCCCGGCCAGATAGGGGAGGGGGCGCAGCGCGCCCCTCGTCGCCCCGGCCACCAGGGCGACGCCGGCGCCCAGGCCCAGCACGGCGAGCCCGGCCAGCACCAGGGCCGGGGCCGGCGTCACCGCCGCCCCCGGGGCAGGAGCCCCACGGCCACCAGGATCCCGTGCAGGAGGCTGAAGGGGCTGGGCGGGGAGCCCGGGACCCACACGTCCACCGGGACCAGGTCGGAAACGCCCCCGCCGGTGGCGTCGGTGGGGTGGACCAGGCCCCCGCTCACGGCGTCGGTGCCGGCGGCGACCACCACCTTGGGGTCGGGCATGGCCTCGAGGGTCCGCCGCAGGGGGGCCGCCATGCCCGTGGTCCCCGCCCCGGTCACCAGGGCCAGGTCGGCGTGGCGGGGGCTGGCGGTGAAGAACACCCCCAGGCGGGCCACGTCGTAGACCGGGTTGGTGAGGGCCGCCACCTCCCACTCCACGGCCCCGTCGGAGCCGGCGTCGACGTGGCGGATGCTCACCGAGCGCCGGAGGCCCCGTACCCGGCGGGCCAGGTCGGCCCGCACCGCCGCAACCGCCGCCTCGTCCTCGGCGGGGGGCACGACCAGGCCCTCCCGGGTCACCGCGGCCACCTCCACGGCGGGGTCGAGGGCGAACAGGTCGGGGCGGGCCGCCACGCACCGCCCGCACAGGATGCACCGTCCCCGGTCCAGGGCGACCCGGGCGCCCTGGTGGGAGATGGCCCCGGTGGGGCACAGCCGGGCGAGGTCGGAGCCGTCCTCGCCGGTGGCCGCGGGGTCGCCCACCACGGCCACCGCCCCCCGCCACCCCTCGCCGTAGCCGTCGGGGCGGGCCGGGTAGCGGGTGGTGACGATCCCGTCCCGCAGGCCGCGGATGACCCAGACCATTACCCCGACGCCCCGGCGATCGACACGCCCCAGCTGGCCTCGATGAAGACGACGTCGGTGAAGATGTCGCCCCGGAAGGCGTGGTGGAACAGCCCCAGGTTGTGGAAGGAGGCCGAGCGGGGGGAGACGCCCTGCAGGCGCCCCTCCCGGGCGTCCACCAGGTAGAGCAGCTCCCCCTGGGGGGCCTCCACCCCGGCGAGGGCCCGGCCCTCGGCCGGCGGCAGGGGCACCGACCAGGGCCCGTCGGGCTCCTCGGCCAGCTCCGCCAGGGCCTGGTGGCAGAGAGCCAGGGCCTCTGCCACCTCGGTCAGGCGGACGTGCTGGCGGGCCAGGGCGTCGCCCTCGGCGCGGGGGGCGGCGGGGGTCACCTGGAGGCCGGCGTAGCCGTCGTAGGGGCGGTCGACCCGCAGGTCCTCGGCCAGGCCCGAGCCCCGCCCCACCGGGCCCAGGGCCCCGAGCGTGGCGGCCAGGACCGGAGGCAGCACCCCCGTGCCCCGGAGGCGTTCCAGGAACGAGGGGGTGGCCATGAGGGCCGCCGTGTCGGAGGACAGCGCCGCCGCCAGGTCGGCGAGGGCCCGGCTGGCCTCGCCGGGGTGGAGGGCCGGGGGGCCGGCCACCCCGCCGGGGATGACCACCCCCCGCCCGAAGCGGTGGCCGCAGAGCCGGGCCCGGAGGCGCAGCACCCGCTCCTTGTGCAGGCCGAGGCGGGCGTGGGCCACCGCCTGGCCTGCCCCCTCGGTGTGGCGGACCATCGTGTCCAGGTGGTTGGCCACCCGCTCCAGCTCCGCGTGGACCACCCGCACCAGGGCCGCCCGCCGGGGCGCCTCGGTGTCCGCCAGGGCCTCCACGGCCCGGGCGAGGCACAGGGCGTGGGCCACCCCGGCCACCCCCTCCACCCGCTCGGCGAGGAGCACCCCGTCGGAGGGGTCGAGGCCCTCGAAGCGGGCCGACACCCCCCGGTGCTTGTGGTGGATCCGGGTGCGCAGGTGGGGGATGTTCTCCCCGGGGGTCTCCACCAGGTACTCGACGGCCTCGACCACCCCCGAGCGCACCGGGCCGTAGGGGATGGTGAACAGCCCCTCGCCACCGACGTGGGCCGGCAGGGACGCCTCGCCCCGGGCCGCCTCCCCGTCCTGGTCGGGGCCCGGGCGGACCAGGGGGTCGAGGCGGGGGTGGCCCACCGGCACCAGCCCCCACAGGTCGTGCAGCTGGCGCTCGTACCAGGCGGCGCCGGGGGTGGCC